>NZ_JBAWTG010000003.1:0-249881 GCF_037106235.1 Methylobacterium nigriterrae
GTCCGGCCGGCGCCAGTTGGCGGCCGGGAAGCGGCCCGAGATGCGCTCGATATCGGCGAAGACGCGGTAGCGGCGCTCGCCGTGCAGGCGGTCGAGCGCGGTGCGGAAATGGCCCTCGTAGTCGGTTCTGGTGGCTTGCCCAGCGCCTTGCCCAGCGCCTTGCCCAGCGCCTTGCCTGGTGTCTTGAGCCGGGCGCGTGTCGGGAATCGTCGTGTCGGGCATCCGGTTCAAGGGGCTCGTCCTTCGCGTGGCTGCCCGGACGGCCGTATGGGCGGCCCGGGGCGGGATCGTCGCGGTCGGGGCCCGCTCGCTGTCGGGCCCTCGGCGCGCGGGGCCTTGACGGTGGCCCCGCCCGATCGCGCATCAGAGGGAGGGGGTTCCTTGGAGAGGTTTCCTCGGAGCGGTTTCCTGGGCAACCGTCTATCGGGCGGCGTCGGGGGCAGGATACAGGCGGATTTGGAATCGGTTCAAGCTGGGATCCGACATCCCTGCTTTGCATCCGCGATGCGGTTCCGGCAAAGCGGATTCGAGCCCCTGGCGACGATGGGTCGCGTATCATGAGCACGAAGCCGAACGAATCCCGCAACGAGCGCCTGAAGGCTGCGCTTCGGGACAACCTGAAACGGCGCAAGGCGCAGGGGCGCGGCCGGGCGGAGGCGCCCGACAAGCGGGCCAGCGCCCTCGATCCCGCCCCGCAGCCGGAGCCCGACCCGCCGGGCGAGCCGTGACGGCGGCCCGAATCTACCCGGTCCTCATTCCGCCAAAACTGCCCTATACGGGGCCGTAACGCCGGGGCGCGAGCACGTGCCCCCGAGGGGAATGACCGGCGCCGACGACCCGAGAACGGGCCGGCGCGCGAGAGGACCGACATGGACCGCATCCACATCACCGGCGGCGCGCCGCTCAACGGCGTGATCCCGATCTCGGGCGCCAAGAACGCGGCCCTGCCCCTGATGATCGCGAGCCTGATGACGGGCGAGACGCTGGAACTCGTCAACGTGCCGCGGCTCGCCGACATCGCCTCCCTGCTGCGCATCCTCGGCAACCACGGCGTCGACCACATGGTGGTGGGCAAGCGCCCGGGCCAGACCTCGGAGACCGGCCAGACCATCCGGCTCACCGCCTCGAACGTGATCGACACCATCGCCCCCTACGAGCTCGTCTCGACCATGCGGGCGAGCTTCTGGGTGGTGGCGCCGCTGCTCGCCCGCTTCGGCGAGGCCAAGGTGTCGCTGCCCGGCGGCTGCGCCATCGGCACGCGGCCCGTCGACCTCCTGATCATGGCCCTTGAGCGCCTCGGCGCGCAGATCGAGATCGACGGCGGATACGTCGTGGCCAAGACCAAGAACGGCCTGCGCGGCGGCGAGATCGCCTTCCCCAAGGTCACGGTCGGGGGCACGCACGTGGCGCTGATGGCGGCGGCGCTGGCCTACGGCACCACCGTGATCGAGAACGCCGCCCGCGAGCCCGAGGTGGCCGACCTCGCCGAGTGCCTCAACAAGATGGGCGCGCGCATCGAGGGCGCGGGCACGCCCCGCATCGTGGTCGAGGGCGTCTCGCGCCTGCACGGCGCCCGCCACGAGGTCCTGCCGGACCGGATCGAGACCGGGACCTACGCGATGGCGGTCGCCATGACGGGCGGCGACGTGATCCTGGAGAACACCCGCCCGGACCTGCTCCACTCCGCCCTCGACGTGCTCGCCACCACGGGCGCGGAGGTGACCTCCACGGCCGACGGCATCCGCGTCCGCCGCAACGGCGCCGGGATCGCGGCCGTCGACGTGACGACCGACCCGTTCCCGGGCTTCCCCACCGACCTGCAGGCGCAGTTCATGGCCCTGATGACGCTCGCCAAGGGCCGCTCGCACATCCGCGAGACCATCTTCGAGAACCGCTTCATGCACGTGCAGGAGCTCGCCCGCCTCGGCGCCAGGATCCGGCTCGAGGGCGACCTCGCCATCGTCGAGGGCGTGGAGCGCCTCAAGGGCGCGCCCGTGATGGCGACGGACCTGCGCGCCTCGGTGTCGCTCGTCATCGCGGGCCTCGCCGCCGAGGGCGAGACCCAGATCAACCGGGTCTACCACCTCGACCGCGGCTTCGAGGCGCTGGAGGCCAAGCTCGGCCGCTGCGGCGCCGAGATCCGGCGCGTGCGCGCCTGACGGCGGAGGCGCCGCCGCCTCCGCACGAGGCGGCGCGACCGCTCAGCCGCCGATCTGGCCGCGCTTGAAGCCGAAGCCCGGCACCTCGCAGCCGCAGGCCGAGTTGTAGGGAGCCGGCCGGGTCACGCAATTGCCGCGGGCGGTGACGCAGATGCTGCTGCGGCGGCCGCCGAAATCGCGGCGGCGCTCGAACCGGTCCTCGTCGTAGCGGCGGCGCTCGTAGCGATCCTCGTCGTAGCGGCGCTCGTAGCGGCGGGGCCCGCCGTAATCGTCGCCGTAATACTGGGCGCTTGCCCCGGCCGCGCCGAGCGTCGTCCCGAGCGTCAGGGCGGCGATCGCCGCGAGCGTGATGCGCTTCACTGTCCAGTCTCCGTGATCGAACCGTTCCTCGCCGTACGGGATAGCGCCCGCCAGATGAACGGCGACTGAGGCCCGGCCGCCGGTTGCCGGAGCGGGATCGCCTCGCTACCTACGCCCCAGCCGCCCCGCCCGCACCCGACAAGCGGGCCACCCGCACCGGAGCCGGACACCCGCGCCATGGAGCTTCTCAAGCTCGCCGCCCTCGATCCCGAGGACCTGACCATCATCTCGGCCCACCTGCAGGACGCGATCCTGCGGGCGGGCGATCTCACCTATCTCGCGGCCGAGCACCGCTTCGTGCTGTGCGTGCGCCGCTTCGACTGGTCGGCCGGCCCCGGCGAGCCTCCCCGACGGCGGCTCGCCGGCGTGCATTTCGAGCGGGTGCTCGGCGTGCGCACCCGCGGCATCGCGCCGGGCCGGCACGCGGACGCGACCCTGAGCCTGCTCGCCGTCACCTTCGAGCCGGGCGACGCGCCGTCCGGCGCCGTCACCCTGGTCTTCGCCGGCGGCGCCGCGATCCGCCTCGAGGTCGAGTGCGTCGAGGTGCGCCTGAAGGATCTCGGCCCCGTCTGGGAGGCGCAGGAGCGCCCGGCACACGATCCGCAGGGCCCGACGCAAGATCCTGCACTCCAAGATCCCGCGCTCCAAGATCCCAAGCTCCAGGATCCTGCGCGCAACGCGCCGGCCTGAGGCCTCGGCCCGCCAGCGCTCCTCCCTCAACGCTCAGCACGGCTCGCACCCGATGGTCCGCCTCGACAGCACCTCCCCCGACTTCGCGCAGGACTTCGCGCGCCTGCTCACCGTCAAGCGCGAGATCTCGGAGGATGTCGACGAGACGGTGCGGGGCATCATCGCGGGCGTCCAGGCGGGCGGCGACGCGGCCCTCGTCGACTACACGCGCCGCTTCGACCGGCTCGGCGACGCGTTCGGCGCGGCGCGGCTGCGCGTCGGCGAGGACGAGATCGCGGAGGCGCTCGCCGCCTGCCCGGCCGAGGCGCTCGACGCGCTGACCCTCGCCGCCGAGCGGATCGAGAGCTTCCACCGGGCGCAGGTCCCGCGGGACCATCGGGCGACCGACGCCCTCGGGGTCACGGCGGGCTGGCGCTGGACGGCGCTCGAATCGGTCGGCCTCTACGTGCCGGGCGGCACCGCGAGCTATCCCTCCTCCGTGCTGATGAACGCGGTGCCGGCCCGCGTGGCCGGGGTGCCCCGCATCGTCATGGCGGTGCCGATGCCGGAGGGCCGGGTGAACCCGCTGGTGCTCGCCGCGGCGCGCCTGTCGGGCGTTCACGAGGTCTACCGGGTCGGCGGCGCCCAGGCGGTCGCGGCGCTCGCCTACGGCACCGAGACGATCGCGCCGGTCGCCAAGATCGTCGGCCCCGGCAATGCCTGGGTGGCGGCGGCCAAGCGACGGGTGTTCGGGCAGGTCGGCATCGACATGATCGCCGGGCCCTCCGAGGTCCTGATCCTCGCCGACGGCGAGGCCAACCCGGACTGGATCGCGGCCGATCTCCTGGCCCAGGCCGAGCACGACACGGCCGCGCAATCGATCCTGATCACGGACAGCGCGGCGCTCGCGCGGGCCGCCGAGGACGCCGTCGAGCGGGCGCTCGCCACCCTCCCCCGGGCCGAGATCGCCCGCGCGAGCTGGCGCGACTACGGCGCCATCATCCGGGTGCGGGACTTCGACGAGGCCGTGCCACTCGTCGACAGGCTCGCGCCCGAGCATCTCGAGATCGAGACACGGGACGCCGACGCGCTCGCCGCGCGGATCCGCAATGCCGGCGCGATCTTCCTCGGCTCGCACACGCCGGAGGCGATCGGCGACTATGTCGGCGGCCCGAATCACGTGCTGCCGACCGCCCGCTCGGCCCGGTTCTCCTCGGGGCTCGGGGTCATCGACTTCATGAAGCGCACCTCGATCCTGCGCTGCGGCCCGGAGGCGCTCCGCGCGCTCGGCCCCGCCGCCATCGCGCTCGGCCGCTCGGAGGGGCTGGAAGGCCATGCCCGCTCCGTCGCGATCCGCCTGAACCTGTGATACTGGCGAGCTTGAGCGAGATGGCGGCGATCTCCCCCGGCCTCGGCGGAGAGGCGGGACGCCGCCGCATGCGAGGGGACTGAGGCATCCGCATGAGCGAGGCGAAGGGCAAGGACCGCCTCGCGGCGGTGACCCTCGACGAGGATTCGATCGGGCGCGGCAACCCCGACCAGGAGCACGAGCGCGCCATCGCGATCTTCGACATCCTGGAGGACAACCGCTTCGTCATCCCGGGCCGCGAGGGCCCCTACGCGCTCAGCCTCGGCCTCGTCGAGAACAAGCTGTCCTTCGCGATCACGACGCCGGAGGGCGAGCCCGTGATCACGCATCTCCTGTCGCTGACGCCGTTCCGCCGGGTCATCCGCGACTACGAGATGATCTGCGAGAGCTACTACAACGCCATCCGCACCGCCTCGCCGACCCAGATCGAGGCCATCGACATGGGCCGGCGCGGGCTGCACAACGAGGCGTCCGAGACCCTGAAGCAGCGCCTCGACGGCAAGGTCGACCTCGACCACGACACGGCGCGGCGGCTGTTCACGCTCATCTTCGCCCTTCACTGGAAGGGCTGAGCGGCGTGGCGATGCGCCTCCCGCATCGCCCGCCCGGGTGTTGTCCATGATCCCCGGATCATGAAAAACACTCCAACCCTAGACAGTATCGCATTTTCTCGCGCCGAACCGGTGGCCAGTTCGGCGGACAATGCTCTGGAGCGAGCCCGGAGATGGATCCCGCAGCCCCGAAGAAGAAGCGGGTTCAGTCGGTCCTGTTCATGTGCAATTTCAACGCCGTGCGCTCGCTCGCGGCGGAGGCGATCGCGCGCCACTATTTCGGCAAGTCGATCTACGTGCAGTCGGCCGGCGTGCGCTCGGGCGAGCCGGCCGATCCGTTCATGATCGCGGCGCTGGACGAGATCGGCATCGATGCCGGCCGCCACCGGCCCCGCACCCTCGAGCAGCTCGAGGAGTGGGAGGGGGTGAATTTCGACCTCATCGTCACGCTCGCACCCGAGGCCCACCACGCGGCCCTCGAGCTCACCCGCACGCTCGCGGCCGACGTGGAATACTGGCCGACCCCCGACCCGACCGTGCTGCAGGAAGGCAGCCGCGAGCAGCGCCTCGACGGCTACCGCGACGTGCGCGACGGCCTGACCTACCGGATCAAGAGCCGGCTCAAGAGCTGAGGCGCCGCGGGCCCTGCCCTAACGCCGGCCCGATTCGCGCGGCACGGACGCTCCGAACGCCGATGCCCGGAAAGCCGCCTCCGCGGCCGACGGTCCGGGGCCTACACAAATTTGCGACAGTAAGGCTTTATCGACCGGAATTTGATCGGCCCGACTTGCCTCGTCCAAGTCTTGCTCCTTAGCTGCGAATCAGTCTCGAAAAGGCGGTTTTTCAAGATTTGTCGTAAACCGCACGGGCCCTGAGCTTGGAACCTTGGTCGAAGCGAGACAGTTACCCGTCTTTGCCGGTGGCAGCGTTCGATATGACACTTGATATTGCCGATGCGGACGAAATAGAGCCGGCCTGGGATCCTGAGGAGAACAGCCGGCGCGTGAGGGCCGGCCTCGTCTCCCTCTTGGCCGGGCGACCGATCAGCTTCACGCGGAGCCGATGTGACCTCATCGTCGTGTTCTCAGGGTCCTTCACGAAATTCAGCGGCGGAAGAGTTCATCTGTTTCAACAACATGTCCTAGACGGATTGGGAATTTACACCGAAATCGTCAAGCAAATACCGGCCTGTATAAAAGTTTTCTTCGTATTTCATAATAAAAATTATGGCGGCAAGGCAGAAATTCAGGAATTTCTTACATCGCAGGAGTCGATGGAAGTTTACGAAAATCTTGGCATAACGCAGATCCAGCTTGGCGGCGAGATCATATTCAAGAAGTAATCACGCCAGCCACCTCTATCCAAAATACATAAGAAATTCCGGGGGAATGCAATGACGGCGAATCTCCGTCACAATAAGTTCTGTCTGCTCTGCGCAAAGACGGAAGAATTGCGCCAAGTCATCAAGATCTTCGACGAGAAGTTCGACAGGGTACGGGGGCACCTATACACGGACCATGTCTATCGTCTGTCGGAAGACGCGACCATCCGCGTCGCCACCTGCAGCGCGATGGGTCACATGAGCGCGGCGGTCCGCACGGGACAGCTCATCACCCTGTCCCAGCCCGCGATCATGATCTTCCTCGGCACGGCGGCGAGCCTGAAGCCCCACGAGGTGCAGATCGGCGACGTCGTCATCCCCCGGAAGGCGATCAGCCGCGTCTACGAGAAGATCAGCGAGGCCGGCCAGCGCGACTTCGAGGAGCGCGCCGCCGCGGGCGACTTCCAGGAGTTCATCCTGCAGAGCAACGCCCTCATCTCCGATCTGGCGACGGTCGATTGCTCGGAGGACGCGCTGACGGTGATCGCGGCGCTCGAGATCGACGGGATCGCGCTGGAGCGGGGCAGCGGCGAGGCCATCGCCCTCGGGGGAAAATCCTACGCGCTCCGCCAGCCGAAGGTGCACGACGACATCGACATCTTCTCGTGCGGGATGGTGGTCGACAGCATCTCCTACCGGGAGTTCATCACCACCAACACCCACCGGAACCTCCGCAAGGCCGCCATCATCGACATGGAATCCTACGGCTTCTTCAAGGCGATCGACGCGACCCGGGGATCGGGCGTCGGCAGTTCGTGCTCCGGGCTGATGATCCGGGGCATCTCCGACTATGCCGGCCGCAAGGCCGAGACGGAGGGCCGTCCCGAGGGCTGGAAGAAGGCGGTCCGGAACGCGGCGATCGTGGCGGCGGCGCTGCTCCAGCGCATCGTCGAGTACGAGGCGGACCACGCCGCGGTCTGACGGATCCGGCGAGATCCGCGCGTCCCGTCAGGAGGCCGCGAGGCGCCGCAAGCCGGTGACGGGACCGTAGCTCTTCTCCAGGATGCGGGCTACCGCGACGACGAGGGGCTCGACCGCCACGGCCATGTGATGCCCGTTGGCGTGGATCAGCCGCTCGGCGTCGAGCATCAGGCCCACATGCCCGCGCCAGAACACGAGGTCGCCACGGCGAAGCTGCCCGAGGTCGAGGGGCAGGGCGCGGCCGAGGCCCCGCTCCTGCTGGTCGGCGTCGCGCGGGCAGGGCAGCCCCGCGAGGTCGAGGGCGAGCTGGACGAGGCCGGAGCAGTCGAGCCCGAGGCTGGTGCGCCCGCCCCAGAGATAGGGGGTGCCGACGAGCCGCTCGGCGGTCGCCGCGTAGTCGGGCTCGCGCCAGCCGGCCGCCTCGCAATGGGGCGCGAAGACGTAGGCATCGCCGGCGAGCCGGAGATAGTCGCCCTCCCGCCCCTCAGCCGCGAAGGCCGCGCCGAGCCCGAGATGCCCGCGATTCGGGCGTTTCAGGTCGGGTGCCGGGTACAGGAAGGTGCGCAGCGCCCGCACCCGGTGGGTCGGCGCGGGCTCGGCCGGCCCGAGGCTCGCGGCCGGCAGGTAGCCGACATATCCGTCCCGCACGAGCTGGACATAGGCATGGCCGTCCCGTTCCTCGTAGAGCCGCACCGCCTCGCCCATCACCGCCTCGGTATCGATGCCCGCATCCTCCCGCGGGGCGCGCCGCAGGGGCGCGGACGGAACGCGCACGCGGCGCGGTTCGGGCGCCACGAAGCGCTCGGCCGCGACGGACCCCTGCAGGGCGATGTCGGCGAGATCCGGCCGCGCCGGGGTGAGGCGGGGATCGCGCGCGGAAGGCGCGTCGACGGAGCGCGCGTCGACGGAGCGCGCGTCGACGGAGCGCGCGCCGGTGACGGGAGCGTCGGTGACGGGAGCGTCGGTCATGGCGACAGCCGTAGCGCGCCGGCCGGCGGGCCGGCAATGGCCGCGTCCGGCAAATCAATTCCGCTCGGCCTTAACCCATGTCCTGGCAAGCGGGAGAGTCTGGAATGCATCCTGCATCCGACTCGGTCGTTGCGCTGCACGGGTGGGACGGCTGCGTTCCGATGCAGTGCACAAATCCCCGCGAAGCTGTATGGTCGAGCGATGACGAGCGTGAGCCGAGCCGTGAAGAAGACACCGAGATCCCAAGCCGACCTGCCGCCGATTCGCGTGCGCCGCGAGCCGCCCACGATCGCCGAAGCCGTCATGGCCGCGCAGGATCTCGCCGACGACCTGGAGCAGCAGGTCGAGATCGCCGCCGGCCTGATCGGCCTGCCGCCCGACGAGGTGCGCCCGCACGTGCTGGCGGCCGAGCGCCCGAAGCCCGAGCCCCGCTTCGAGCGGGCGCCCGAGCGCATCCTCGGCCCGGCGAGCCCGAGCCGGGCGCCCCGCACCGTCATCGTCGAGCGCCGCACGCGGGCGCCCGTGGTGGTCGAGCGCCGCGGCCGCCCGCCCTTCGACGGGCGCCGCTGACGCGCCTCACCAGGCGAGCGTCTCGCCCCGGTAATCGAGATAGGCGACGCCGCTGCGGCCGAGCCGGCCCTCGATCACGTCGGCCATGCCGGCGACGCTCGTCGCCACGTCGATGTCGGCCTCCGCGCCCCCCATGTCGGTGCGGACCCAGCCCGGATGCATCAGCAGGACGCCGAGACCCGCGTCGCGGTGGCGGATCTCGAAGCTGCGCGCGTAGGTGTTGAGCGCCGCCTTGCTGGCCCGGTAGGTCTCCCAGCCGCCCGATTCGTTGAGCGCCACGCTGCCGAGCACCGAGCTCATCAGCGCGAGGGTTCCTCCCGGCCGCACGGATTCGCGAAACGCTTCCGCCAAGCGGATCGGGCTCACGGCGTTCGTCAGATAGACCTGGGCCGCGACCGCGCGCGGCACGGCGTGGAGCGGCTCGTGCGCCTGGGTGGCGACGCCCGCCACCACGAAGATCAGGTCGAAGGTCTCGCCCCCGAGCCGGTCGCGGAGGGTTGCCACGGCCGAATCGTCGTCGATGTCGACGGTCTCGACCCGCACGGAATCCGAGGCGAGCCGGGCGAGGCCGGGCGAAGGCGAGCGCTGCGTCGCCGTCACGCGCCAGCCGCGCCCCGCGAAGGTCTCGACGAGGCCGAGCCCGAGGCCGCGCGAGGCCCCGACGATGAGCGCGCTCTTCTGCTGTTCGGACATGATGGTCGTCTCCCGGAGCCGGGTGCCCGCGAGGGCCGCTCCTGCGGGACGGGAGGTTGGGGCGCGGGCCCGGCGCGGGAAGGCGCGGCCGGTCCCGTCCCGTGCGGCCGCGCACGCGCTCCTCTCAATCGGCCGTCTGCACCGACCAGGTGGCGTGGCGGATGCCGGGCGCGCGTGCCAGCGCCGCCGTGACGGCGTCGAGCTCCTCCGCCTCCACGGCGGTCGCCATCAGGGTCGCGACGACCTCGACCGCCTCCTCGCCGCGCTCCACCACCTCGATCCCGCCGACCGGGTAGCTCGCCGCCTCGAGCCGTTCGACCAGCAGGTCGCGGGCCGGGCCCGCCGCCTCGGGGGCCGTCGTCACCTGCACCTCGTAGGTCGCCTCCGTGGCGCTCTCGTCTATCGGCGCCCGGTTGATGGCGTTGACGAGGGGCCGCAGCAGCGTGTTGCCGGAGAGCACCGCCGCCGTCACGAAGCCGGCCTCGAGCGGCAGGTCGGCCCCCGCGAAGGCCCCGACCGCGGCCGAGCACCAGAGCGTCGCGGCCGTGTTGAGGCCCCGCACGTTCATGCCCTCCTTCATGATGACGCCGGCGCCCAGGAACCCGACGCCCGAGATCACGTAGGCGACGGTGCGGGTGCCGCCCGCCGCCCCTTCGAGCCGCATGCCGAGATCCACGAAGGCCGCCGCGCCGATCGCCACCAGCACGTTGGTGCGCAGGCCCGCCGTGCGCTGCCGGTACTGCCGCTCGGCCCCGATCAGGGTGCCGAGCACGAAGGCCACGATCAGGCTGATCGCGGAATTGAGGCTCTCGGGGATCGGGGAGGCGAGCAGGCCGGTCATCGCGCCTTCCTGTCGGGCGCCCGTGACGGAACCGTGACACGTGCGCGCAGGCCCCCGCGCGGAGCCGCCGAAATCCCGGGGCGAAAGGCCCGTGCCGCGCCATTCGATTGCGCGCGGGATTGACGCTCCCCCCGGCCAGCGGGCACACGGATGAGACCTATGGGTCGTCTAAGAACCCGTTGAGGAGACGCGTCGAATGCCGGTTTCAGCCCCCGTGACGGAGTCCCGCCCGTGAGCGGCGCCACCCTCGCCGAGCGGCCGGCCGCGATGGGGACGGACGAGGCCCTGCGCGCCCGCATCCACGCGCTGCGCGAGGGGCTGGAGCACGGGCTGATCGGCTGCACGGGCCTCGTCGAGCGCCTGCTGATCGGGCTCCTCACGGGCGGTCACCTCCTGATCGAGGGCGCGCCGGGCCTTGCCAAGACGCGGGCGGTCAAGCGCCTGTCGGACGGGCTCGACGGTTCCTTCGCGCGCGTCCAGTGCACCCCCGACCTGATGCCCGCCGACCTGACGGGCACCACCGTGTGGCGCCAGGACAGCGGCACCTTCGAGTTCCTGCCCGGCCCCCTGTTCCACTCGCTGATCCTGGTGGACGAGGTCAACCGGGCGCCCCCGAAGGTGCAATCGGCGCTGCTCGAGGCAATGGCCGAGGGCCAGATCACGGTCTCGGGCCACACCCATCCCCTGCCCGATCCCTTCATGGTGGTGGCGACGCAGAACCCGATCGAGCATGCCGGCACCTTCCCGCTGCCCGAGGCCCAGCTCGACCGCTTCCTGCTCCACGTCGTCGTCGACATGCCCGACGAGGCCTCCGAGCGGCGCATCCTCGACCTCGTCGAGGGCGAGCTGAACCACCACGCCGAGGCGATGCCCGTGAAGCTCTCGGTGGCCGAGATCCGGGCCGCCCGCGAGGCGGCGCTGAGGACCTACGTGTCGCCCGCGCTCAAGGATTATCTCGTGCGGCTCGTCGCCGGCACCCGCAGCGACGCGGCGGCCCCCGACCTCCGCGCGGCGATCGAGCACCCCGCCTCCCCGCGCGGCACGCTCGCGCTGATGGTGGCCGGCAAGGCCCGCGCCTACCTGCACGGGCGCGACCACGTCGTCCCGGAGGACGTGGCCGACCTCGCGGTCGACGCGCTGAGCCACCGGATCGGCCTGACCTGGCGGGCCGCCGCCGAGGGGCGCACCGCGCGCGGCATCATCGAGGGGCTCGTGCAGCGGGTGCGGGCGCTCTGAGGAGCGCGGCGATGTCCTCGGGCCCCTCATCCCCCGCCGACCCGTTCGAGGCCCCGGGCATCCACCTGTCCGGCGAGGTTCTGATGGGCCTGCGCCACCTCGCCCGCCGCGGCGTATCGCCGGCGACCCGCACGCTGGCGGGCCTGCCCGGCGGCATCGTCACGCGGCGGCGCGGGCGCGGCTCCGAGCCCGACGACGTGCGCCTGTGGTCGGAGGGCGACGACCGCCGCCACATCGACCGCAACGCCACCGCCCGCACCGGCGTGCTGCACGTGCGCACCCACCACGACGAGCGCGACCGCGCCGTGGTGCTGCTCGCCGATTTCCGGCCCTCGATGCTGTTCGGCACGAGGCGGGCGCTGCGCTCGGTGGCGGCGGCCGAGGCGCTGACGCTCCTCGGCTGGCGGGTCGTCGGCGATGGCGGGCGCGTCGGCCTCGCGGTCGGCAGCGCGGGCGAGCCCGCCGCCATCCGCCCGGCCGGCGGCGAGCGGGCCATGACGGCCGTGACGGGGGCGCTCGCCCTCGCGCATGCCAGGGCGCTCGCGGCGCCCGACATCGCGGACCCGCCCCTCGACGCCCTGCTGAGCGTCGCCCAGAGCCTGCTGCCCTCGGGCGGCCACCTCGTCATCGCGAGCGCGCTCGACGCGCCGGGCCCCGATTTCGACCACCTCCTCACGGTGCTGGCCGAGCGCCTGTCGATCCGCCTCCTCCTCGTCAGCGACGCCTTCGAGCGCGGCCGCCCGCCCGGCTTCTACCCCTTCGCCACGCCGGACGGCCGCCGCGGCACCGTGCAGGCGGCCCGCGCGGCCCATCCCGGCGCCGACGAGCGCCTCGCCGGCTACGCGCAGCGCGGCATCGAGGGCCTGCGCCTCGACGTCGAGGCCGGCCCCGAAGCCTACGCCCCCCTGATGGAGCGCCTCGATGCGGTGCTGTGAGCCGCGCCGGGCGCCGCACGCGCCCTCCCCGCCCGCGCGGCCCTCCCCGTACGCGCGACGCGCGCCCGCCCCCCGGAGGCCCGCATGAACCCGGCCGACGCGCCCGCGAGCCTCGACCAGCTCCGCGGCCTGCACCTTCCGGCGAACGCGGCCGGCGCCATCCAGGGCGAGGTCGTGGTGGCGGTGGCGCTCGGCTTCGCCGCCGCGCTTCTGGTCGGCCTGGTCCGCGCCCTGCGCGCCCGGATGCGGGCGACCGTCTGCCGCGCCGCCCTGCGGGACTTCGCGGCGACCCGCGCGCTGGCGCCGGAGGCGCGCCTCGTGGCGCAGGCCCGGCTCCTGCGCCGGGTCGCCCGGACGCTGGAGGGAGAGGCGGCGGCCTCCGAGCGCGGCGAGGCCTGGGCCGCACGCCTCGACCGGCTCTTCGCCACCGACTTCTTCAGCCGGGGCGCCGGCCGCGTCCTCGTCGACGGACTCTACCGGCGCCCGGCCGCAGCCGACGCGGGGGTAATCGACGCGGAACTCGCGCGCCTTCTCGCCCGGATCAGGGCCTGAGCCCATGAGCCTCGCCCCATGAGCATCGTTCCATGAGCGCCCTCCTGCCCGGCTGGGCCACGGCCCTCGCCTCCGCCTTCGACCTCGCGAGCCCGCTCGCGCTCCTCCTGCTGCCGCTGCCGCTCATCGCCGCCCGCCTGATGCCCGCGGAGGCCGCCGGCGGCAGCGGGGCCCTGCGCGTGCCGGCCTCCGTTGTGGCCCGCGCGCCCTCGGCCGCCGACATCGCGGCGCGGGGCCGGCGCCGCACCTGGCTGATCTGGACCCTCTGGGCCGCCCTCGTGGCGGCGCTCGCGGGCCCGCGCCTCGTGCTCTCGGCGACCGCCCTGCCCGCCTCGGGCCGCGAGATCATGATCGCCATGGACCTGTCCGGCTCGATGGAGCGGCGCGACTTCGCCCTCGACGGACAGACCGTGTCGCGCCTCGCCGCGGTGAAGCGCGTCGGCGCGGACTTCATCCGCCGCCGGGCCGGCGACCGCATCGGCCTCGTCATCTTCGCCGACCAGGCCTACGTCGCGGCGAGCCCGAGCTTCGACACCGCCACCGTCGCGCACGCGCTGGAAGAGTCGACGATCGGCCTCGTCGGCCGCTCGACCGGCATCGGCGACGGCCTCGGCCTCGCGCTGCGCCGCCTCGATCCCAGGGGGGCGGGCAAGGACGCGGCCAAGGAGGCCGGCGGCGAGGCCAGGCAGCCCCCGCCCTCCACCGCCAAGGTGGTGATCCTGCTCTCGGACGGGGCCAACAATGCGGGCCAGACGAGGCCCACCGACGTGGCGGAGCTCGCCCGCGACCTCGGCATCAAGGTCTACACCATCGCGCTCGGGCCTCGCGACCTCGCCGACGCGGACGGCGAGCAGGACGTGGTCGACGTCGAGACCCTGCGGGAGATGGCCACGGTGAGCGGCGGCAAGTCCTTCCGGGTGAAGACCACCGACGACCTGATCGCGGTGGCGGACGCCATCGATGCCCTGGAGGGCGGTCGCGCCAAGGCCCCTCCCCTGCCGATCCGGCGCGACTTCTGGCCCTGGCCGGCGGCGCTGGCGCTCCTCTGCGCCGGGTGGCTCCTGGCGACCCGGAGGGGGGCATGAGCCTCCTCGACGCCGTCACCCTGCTCCGCCCCTGGTGGTTCGCCGCGATCCCGCTCGTCGGCCTGCTGGTCCTGCGGGCGGCGTGGCGGGCGGCGCCGCTCGGCGACTGGGCGCGGGTGGTCGACCCCGCCTTGATGGCGCTCCTCGCCCGACGCGGTGCCGTGCTCGGCGGGCGGCGGCAGGCGAATCGCGCGGCGGCGGTCGCCGCGGCGCTCATCGCGCTGGCGCTGACCGGCCCCGCCGTGGAGCGCCGCGACACCGCGACCTTCCGCAACCTCGACGCCACCGTGATCGTCGCCGACCTCTCCCGCTCGGTCACGGAGGGCGGTGCCCTCAAGGAGGTGCGGCAGGTGGCCCAGGGCATCGCCGAGGCCGCCGGCACCCGCTCGGTCGCCCTCGTGGTCTACGCGGGCGACGCCTATCTCGCGATTCCGCCGACCACCGACCGCGAGAGCTTCGCCACCACGCTGTTCGCGCTCGACGCCGACACGGTGCCGGACCGCGGCAGCCACCCCGAGCGGGGCTTGGCGCTCGCCCGGCGCACGCTCGCCGAGGCGGGCGTCGTCGCGGCCGACGTGGTGCTGATCAGCGACGGCGACGGCATCGGCGAGGCGGCGATGCGCGAGAGCGCGGCGATGCGCGCGAGGGGCTGGCAGCTGCAGGCCGTGTTCGTGCCGGCCGCCCGCCCTCTGCCCGCGGGGGTGCCGAAGCCCGACCGCACCGCCCTCGAGACGCTGGCGCGGGCCGGCGGCGGCACGGCCGCCGACGTCACCGCGCCCGCGCCCGTCCTCGACGCGGTCGGGGCGAGCACGGCCAGGCACCTCGCGGCCGGCGGCTACACCGTCCTGGCCTATGCCGATCTCGGCCGCTGGCTCCTGCTGCTCGCGGCCCTGCCCGCCCTCCTCCTGTTCCGCCGGAGCGCCTGATGGGCCAGGATCGAATCTCGGAGCGCGCCGCATGATCCAGGAGCGCATGACCGACCTTCGGGGAAGCGTTTTGCAGGGAAGCGCCTCGCGGGCCGGCATTCTGCGGGGCCTGCCGGGGCTCGCCCTCGGCTTCTCGCGCCGCTGGCGGCGCTGGGCGCGGATCGGCGGCCTCGCGATCGCCGGGGGCGGCATCCTGGCGCTGGCCCTCGTCTCGCCGCCGCGCACCGGGCTCGGCCGCCTGCTGATGGGCGTCGGGCTGCCGGGCGCCGCGGCCGCGATCCTCGACGATCCGGCCTGGCGCGGCCCCGCGCTCTACGAGGCCGGGCGCCACCGGGAAGCCGCCGCGCTGTTCCGCAACGGCGGCCGGCGCAACGCCTACAACCTCGGAAACGCGCTGGCGCGCGCGGGCGATTACCAGGGTGCCATCGCGGCCTACGATGCGGCGCTGCAGTTCAACCCGCGCGACGCCGACGCGCAGGCGAACCGCTCGCTGATCGCCCGGATGCTCGCCGAGGAGATCGACCGCGGCAAGGGCGGCGGCGTCGCCAACGGCACGGCGCAATACGGCGCGCGCTACAACAACACCGCGAACCAGGACCAGAGCGACGACATCCAGGCCACGTCGAGCGGAGAAGGATTAGCCGGCAACAAGGAGGCGAGCTCGAGCGCCTCGCTGCCCGGCAACAGCACGGTCTCGCGCCGCGGCAAGGCCGAGCAGGTCGCGGTCGATTCCGGTCAGGGCGAGGCGCGGGGCTCGGCGAGCGACGCGGCGGGGCGCGGGCGCAAGGGCAACGGCTCCGCCATGGTGGCGGAAGCGCCCGAACGGGAAGTGCGCCGGGTCACGAAGAGCTTCGAGGCGCACGAGATCCGGCCCGACCGGCTCTGGCTGCAGACGCTGCCCGACGATCCCGGCCGCTACCTGAAGCTCCGCCTCAAGGCCGAGCAGACCCGCCGCATCGAGGCCGGCACCGCCATTCCCGCCGGGAGCAACCCATGGTAAGCCGGCTTAATTTGTACGTTGGCGTAATCCTGCTCGCCGTGCTTCCCACGGCCGCGGCCCGGGCGATGGAACCGGGTGATCTCACTTTCACGGTCACGCCGGAGCTCAACGGCAACGCCGCGCCCTTCTCCCGCGAGATGGTGCTGCTGCGCCTGCACGGTGTCTACAAGCAGCCGATCCTGCTGGAGGAGGTGATCCAGCCGACGCTCGCGAATTTCAGCTGGACCCAGCTCGGCCGCGACCATTGGAGCCGGACGAAGCTGCCGGACGGGCAGAGCGCGATCGCGTTCGACCGGGTGATCGCGATCTTCCCGCACCATCCGGGCGACTTCACCATCGACCCGTTCGTTCACCGCCTCACCGTCAACGACGTCGGCGAGCGCAAGGTGATCGACGTGCGCTCGCGGCCGGTCCCGCTGCCGGTGGCGGCCTGGACGCAGAAGACCGGCGGCCCCGACGCCAAGGAGCCCTGGTGGCTGCCGGCCCGCGACGTCACGGTCACGGATTCGTGGAGCCCCGATCCCGAGACCGTGAAGGTCGGCGAGACGACGCGGCGCGTCGTCACCGTCGAGGCGCAGGGCATGGTGGCCGAGGGCCTGCCGCCCCGCCCCGTGATGCGCACGCGCGGCATCCTCACCTTCGCCGGCCCGGTGACGCGCGAGACCGTCATCACCCCGCTCGGGCCGGTGGCGCGCGCCACCTACCAGTGGGACGTGCGGCCGGCCATCGACGAGGTGATCCCGCTCGACGCCATCGCGATCCCGTGGTTCGACACCGTGTCGCGCACCATGCGGGAGGCCGAGATCCCCGCCCGCCAGATCGGCGGCGGCCTCCCCGACCGCGAGGAGGCGCCTCCCGCGATCTCGGCCTCGCCCGTGCTGATCGGGGCGGCGGGCGCAGCCGCCTTCGGCCTCGGTCTCGCGCTGATCGGCGTCGGTTCGGGGCGGCGGCGGCTGCGCCTCGACGCAGCGAGCCGCCGGGCGCTGCGCCGCGCGGCCGCCGCGGGCGACGCCGCCGCCGTCCGGGCCGTGCTGGCCGGCGCCGAGCCCGAGCTCGCCCGGCGCTGGCGCGAGCGCCCGGACGTCGCGGCGGGCCTTGCCGCCCTCGACCGTGCCGTCTACGCGCCGGCCGGCGCCCCGGCGCCCGATCTTCCGGGTCTCGCCCGCGCCCTCTCGCGCGCGGAGCGGGTCCCGGCCCCGGCCGGGCTCGCCCTGGACGAGCGCTTGCTGCCCCTCGACGGCGGCCGCGCGGCGCACTGACGGGGGCGCAGGCGCCATGTCGAGAGCCACCCGCGCGACCCAGGCCCTCGACCGGGCCGGCGTCGCCTACAGCGTCCACGCCTACGCCTACGACCCGGACGCGCCCCGCATCGGCCTGCAGGCGGCCGAAGCCCTCGGGATCCGGCCGGAGCGCGTCCTCAAGACCCTGATGGCGGAGGTCGACGGCAAGCCCGTCTGCGTGCTCGTGGCCTCGAACCGCGAGATCGCGCTGAAGCGCCTCGCCGCGGCGCTAGGGGGCAATTCCGCCGCCATGCTGAAACCGGCGGAGGCCGAGCGCATCACCGGCTACCATGTCGGCGGCATCAGCCCGCTCGGCCAGAAGCGGCGCCTGCCGGTGGTCATCGACGCGGGCTCGCTGCCGGAGGAGGGCGAGATCTACCTCAACGGCGGCGGGCGCGGCCTGCAGGTGCGGCTGCGTCCCGCCGACCTCGTGGCCGTGCTGGAGGCGCGGCTCGCGGCCCTGATCTGACGGTAACCCTCCGTTCACCACGTCCTGCGAGGTTGCGGCTTTCCGGGGATGGCGCGCATGGGCGGATTGCGGAGGGTGCTGGCGCTCGGCCTCGCGCTGGCGGGCACATCGCCGCGCGCCGCCGACCTCGTCGAGATCGAGCCGGGCCCGTATCCGTATCCGGCCGCCCCGCGCTACTTCCCGCGCGGCGACGGCGAGGACCGGGTGATCGGCCTCGCGCGGCCCCTGCCCCGCCCCGTCGGCTGCCTGCCGCGGCGCGTGCCCGTGCCCACCAACGCGCCCGACGACCCGAGCTATGTCGGCTCGACCTACGGCCTGTCGAAGCCGAGCTATTACGGCTTCACCCCACCGCTGGGCGTCGACGATCCGTACGGCCGCCCGCTCCTGCCCTATTGCCGATAGGCGCGGGCGGGTAGGCGCGGGCTGGCGCGCGGGCGCGCACGGCTCTACAAGACCGGCCGAGCCCGCCGATGGCCCGTCAAGAGCCAGTCAGGAGCCAGTCCCTTGCCCCCGACCGACCCGGCCTCGCCCCTCCACCTCACCGAACTCGGGCCCTTGCGCGAAGCCGTCGCGGGCTGGCGCCGCGCGGGCGAGAGCATCGTGCTCGTCCCCACCATGGGGGCGCTGCATCCCGGCCACCTGGCGCTCGTGGCGCATGCCAAGGCGATCGGCCGGCGCGCGGTGGTGAGCATCTTCGTGAACCCGACGCAGTTCGGCCCGAGCGAGGACTTCTCCCGCTATCCCCGCGACGTCGCGGCCGACCTCGCGCTGCTGGCGGGAGCCGGCGCCGATGCCGCCTGGACGCCGGACGTGGCCGCCATGTACCCGCAGGGCTTCTCCACCCGAATCGAGGTGGCGGGCCTCGGCGAGGGCCTGTGCGGCGCCTACCGGCCCGGCCATTTCTCGGGCGTCGCCACCGTGGTGACGAAGCTTCTGAACCAGGTCCGGCCCGACATCGCCCTGTTCGGCGAGAAGGATTTCCAGCAATTGCAGGTGATTCGCCGGGCGGTGCGCGACCTCGACCTCGCGGTC
This sequence comes from Methylobacterium nigriterrae, assembly GCF_037106235.1. Lineage (NCBI taxonomy): Bacteria > Pseudomonadati > Pseudomonadota > Alphaproteobacteria > Hyphomicrobiales > Methylobacteriaceae > Methylobacterium > Methylobacterium nigriterrae. The sequence goes on from NZ_JBAWTG010000003.1 coordinate 18,999, forward strand.
GAGATCCGGGGCGTGCCGACGATCCGGGAGGCGGACGGCCTCGCCCTGTCCTCGCGCAACCGCTACCTCGGCCCGGAGGAGCGGCTGGTGGCGCCCCGCCTGCAGGCGGTGCTCGCCCGCATCGCCGCTGCCCTGGGGGAGGGCGCCGAGGCCGGGCGGCTCCTGCAGGAGGGGATCCGCGAACTCGAGGCGGCGGGCTTCAACCCGGTCCAGTACCTCGAATTGCGCGATGCCGAGACCCTGGAGAGGGTGGAGCGGCCCGTCCGCCCCGCCCGTCTGCTGGCGGCGGCCTATCTCGGCCGCACGCGCCTCATCGATAACGTAGCCGTCTAATCGACTTACGCCTGCCCGGCGCCGAGCCGGTGCTCGGCGAAGAAGTCGAGCATGGCGCGGGAGGCGTCGGGTCCGCGCGGATCGGTGTAGCTGCCGGCGGGGCTGCCGCCGGACCAGGTATGGCCCCCGCCCCGCACCAGCCAGCTCTCCACCTGCACGCGCCCGGCGGCGTCGGCGTAGCGGGTCCGGGTGTAGGGATGGCCTCCGTCCCCGCCTTCCTCCCGCGTCGGGCGCAGGGCATCGATGCCGGCCTGGGCGAGCACTTGGTCGCGGTTGCGCGGGCTCACCGTCGCGTCCCCGTCGCCGTGGAAGACGATGGTCGGCACGCGCACGCCGTCGGTCGGTGCCCCGAACCCGTTCGGCTCGGCCAGGCCCGGTGCGCCGACCTGCATCGCCATCAGGGCCGAGGAGAGATCGCGCGCGCAGCCCGCCGCGAGGCCCGAATGGATCCCGACCCCGGCGTAGAGGTCCGGATAGGCGCGCGCGAGGTTCGCGGCCGCCGCGGCGCCCGCCGAGAAGCCCGCCACGTAGACCCGTGCCGGGTCGATCCCGTGCTCGGCCATCACTGCCCGGGTGAGGCCCGCGACGATCGCGGCCTCGCCGGATTCCCGTCCCTGATCGCCGGGCTCGAACCAGTTCCAGCACTTCTGGCCGTTGGCCCGGCGGGACTGGGCCGGATAGGCGACGAAGATTCCCTCCTCCTCGGCGAGCGCATTCATGTTGGTGCCGGCCGCGAAATCGTCGGGCGACTGGGTGCAGCCGTGCAGCATCACCACGAGCGCGGCGGGCCTGCGCGGGCGGCTCGGGATGTAGAGCTTGTAGTCGCGCGCGCCGGCGACGCTGGAGTAGCTTCGGCGCACGAAGCGATCCGTGTCCGGCGGGCCGGCCGGACGCGGCGCGGGACCGCGCCCGAGCCCGCCGAGCCCCTCGGCACCGAGGAAGCCCTCGGCGCCGAGGCCCTTCAGGACCGGCGCGACGCCGCGTCCGAGGCCGCGCATCACCCCGTCGAGCGTCTCGCGCAGGCGGTCGGGCAGGACGCTCTCGTGGTTGATGGGGCTCGCGGCGGCGGCGCGGCGGGGCTCGGCGCGAGGCCCGTCCTCGCGGCGCTCGGCCGTGAGGTCGATGGTCGGCGGCGCGAGGCGCGCCGCAGCCGTGTCCCGGCGCTGGCCCGGGTCGATGCCGCCGCCCTGGAGGCTGCGCTGGATGAGCGCCGTCGCCTCCTGCAGGCGGCCGGAGCCGGTCAGCTTGGCGGCTTCCAGCATCTCGGCGAGGCGCGCGGTGTTCCATGCGGAGTGATCGGTCATGGGCTCGCTTTCGTGAAATCGGGGAGCGGCGGCGCGGCAGGGTGTCGCGCCGGGAACCGGGTCTCAGAGCAGCCGGTCGGCGAGGACGGCCTTCACGTCCGGGCTCGCCTGCAGACTGCCCAGAACCTCGACCGACGCGATGGTCTCGCTGGCGAGTTCCGGCGTGACGTCGGGGGCGATGCTCGCGAGGCCGAGCACGCGGATGTCGAGGGTGCGACCGGCGCGGCGGATCGCTTCGAGGTCGGCGCGGTTGTACTGGCGGTAGCCGAGTTCCACGCTCTTGCGGGCGACGGACTGGCGCGTCGCCTCCGCGTGCCGCTCGATCTGGTTACGAATCGCCGTGCGGATGAAGTCGGTCCGGTTGCCGTAGAAGCCCTCGGCCACGAGGAGGTCCACGTGTCCGAGATCGACGTAGCCGAGGTTGATCGTGATCTTCTCGCTGTCGGCGAGCTTCGCGGCGCTTCTCGGCCGCGGCGTCACGTGCATCATCGGCACCATCCCTTCACCATCCTACTGGATGGTATATGGGCGGTTAATTGTGCGATGCAATAGAAAATTTGGTGCAGTGCGGTAGGAGCAGTGGGGTACCTTGCCGCTTCGCACGCATTCGGCACCCGCCCGCGGCATGTCCGGCGGAATGGTCCGCCAGAGGCATATGCCCCTTTGACACCGCCATGCGGATGCGGCTTCGTATTTCCGCGTGTTTCCGCACGGAGAAATTGCACACATGGACGCGCCGACGGCCACGTCCTGCCATTGCCTCGCGTTGCGGCAGGCCGCCCGGCAGGTGACGCAGCTCTATGACCGGCATCTCGCCGGGACCGGCCTACGCGCCACCCAGTATTCCGTCCTGGCCGTGCTCGGGCGTGCCGGGCCGCTTGCCGTTCACGAGTTGGCCGTCCACCTCGTGATGGACCGGACCACGACCGGCCGGGCGCTGCGCCCGCTGGAGCGGGACGGCTACGTCCATATCGGCCCCGGACGCGACGCCCGCACCCGGTCGCTCAGCCTGACGCCGAAGGGCCATGCTCTGCTGGAGAACGCCCGTCCGCTCTGGAACCGGGCGCAAGCGGCCTTCGAGGCGGGCTACGGCGCGTCCGAGGCCGCGGGGCTGCGGACGGCGCTCGCCAAGGTGGTGGGCCGAGCCTGACGGCTCCTCTGCCGGACATCCCGGGGCAATGGATGGCGAGGCAAGGGATGCGGGGGGCAGGGAAGGCCGGGCAATCCCATCCGCGTCCTCATCCTGACGTGCCGCATCGGCGGCCGAAGGAGAGTTCCCGAAATCTCCGTGCGAGCCGGAGGCCTCCTTCGAGGCTCCGCTCTCGCTCCGCGCCTCAGGATGAGGTCGCGGGTGGGGCGGACGGCTCCGCCCGGTTCCGGATGAGATCCGCGCGGACCTCGTACGGCGTCCGCTCGATTCCTTCGTGTTGCTGCGGGGTCCCACCCTCGCCCTCATCCTGAGGTGCCGCAGTGAAGCGGAGGCCTCGAAGGAGGGCTCCAGGGAGCGCGGGGGCCGCTGGAAGCCTCCTTCGCGGCCGCTGACGCGGCGCCTCAGGATGAGGAGGGAGGGTGGGATGAGGTCGAGCGTTGGGAGCCCTGACCCACACCGAAGGAATCACGCGGATTCGGTATCAGGACCGAGAGGCGGCCCGCCGCCCTACGGGCCCGCCGATGGCGGCGATCCACCTTGCCGGCGCCCCCGGATCCGGGCGTGGGACCGCCGGATCGCCCCTCCTCAGCCCTTGCGCGGCCTCGCCCCGAAGATCGCGGTGCCGACACGCACATGCGTCGCGCCGAGCTGGATCGCGGCCGGATAGTCGGCGCTCATGCCCATCGAGAGGATCGGCAGGTTGTGCCGCCCGGCGATGCGGGCCAGCAGCGCGAAATGCGCCGAGGGCGGGTCGTCGGCGGGCGGGATGCACATCAGGCCGTTGATGGCGAGCCCGTGGGTGTCGCGGCACTCGGCGATGAGCACGTCGACCTGAGCGGGCGAGATGCCGCCCTTCTGCGGCTCGTCGCCGGTATTCACCTGGATCAGGAGCTTCGGCGCGCGCCCCGCCCGGGCGATCTCCTTGGCGAGCGCCGCGGCGAGCGAGAGCCGGTCGAGGGAGTGGATCACGTCGAACAGCTCGACCGCCTCGCGAGCCTTGTTCGACTGCAGCGGCCCGATCAGGTGCAGCTCGACATCCGGGTAGCGCTCGCGCAGGGCGGGCCACTTGGCGCGGGTCTCCTGGACGTAGTTCTCGCCGAACAGGCGCTGCCCGGCCTCGAGCGCCGGCAGGATGCCCGCGGCCGGCACGGTCTTGGAGACCGCGACGAGATGGATGCTGCCGGGTGCACGCGCGCTGTCCTGCGCCGCCTGCCGGATGCCGGCGCGGACCTCGGCGAGGCCGGCGGCGACATCGGACGCGGGGGCAGGGGAGTCGGCTTCGCTCTTCGTCTCGGTCATGGCGCTCTCTTCGACTGTCTTCCGCGGCGGCCGCGCCGCGCGGCAGCGTTCCGCGGCACCTAGCACCGGCAGCGCGCAGGGCAAATCGAGGCTCCGCTCCGCCGTGTGGCCGCGGGACACGCATCTGTTGACCGCTCCACGTCATCCTGTGGTAGTCCCGGCCGCAACGCGCCGCGAAAGCGAAGGTCCCGACGGGCCCGGCGGTGCCCTCCCCATCCCTCAACCGACTCGAGACCGGCGCCGAACTGCCATGACGAATGCCGCAACCCCGCCCGCCGCGTTCGAGCGCTACAATGCCAAGGATGCCGAGCCGCGCTGGCAGCAGGCCTGGTCCGAGGCCGGCATCTTCGCGACGCGCAACGACGACCCGCGCCCGAAATACTACGTGCTCGAGATGTTTCCCTACCCGTCGGGACGCATCCACATGGGCCACGTGCGCAACTACGCCATGGGCGACGTGGTGGCGCGCTACAAGCGGGCGCGCGACTTCAACGTTCTGCACCCGATGGGTTGGGACGCCTTCGGCCTGCCGGCCGAGAACGCCGCCATGGAGAGGCGCGTCAACCCGCGCGACTGGACCTACGCCAACATCGCGACCATGCGCGGGCAGTTGCAGTCGATGGGCCTGTCGCTCGACTGGAGCCGGGAGATCGCGACCTGCGATCCCGACTATTACAAGCACCAGCAGCGGATGTTCCTGGACTTCCTGAAGGCCGGGCTCGTCACGCGGCGGACCGCCAAGGTGAACTGGGACCCGGTCGACCACACCGTGCTCGCCAACGAGCAGGTCATCGACGGGCGCGGCTGGCGCTCGGGCGCCCTCGTCGAGAGCCGCGAGCTGACCCAGTGGTTCTTCAAGATCACCGACTTCGCGCAGGACCTGCACGACGCTCTCGGCGGCCTCGAGCGCTGGCCCGAGAAGGTGCGCCTGATGCAGCGCAACTGGATCGGCCGCTCGGAAGGCCTGGAGGTGCGCTTCGCGCTGTCCGAGCCGCCGGCCGGGGCGCCCACCACCGTCAAGGTCTACACGACGCGCCCCGACACCCTGTTCGGCGCCAAGTTCCTGGCGATCGCCGCCGATCATCCGCTCGCCGCCGCCGTCGCGGCCAGGAAGCCCGCGCTGCAGCACTTCATCGAGGAGTGCCGCCGGACCGGCACCGCGCAGGCCGCCATCGACACGGCGGAGAAGCTCGGATTCGATACGGGCCTGAAAGTCCGCCACCCGCTCGACCCGTCCTGGCTCCTGCCCGTCTACGTGGCGAATTTCGTGCTGATGGAATACGGCACCGGCGCGGTCTTCGGCTGCCCGGCGCATGACCAGCGCGACCTCGACTTCGCCAACAAGTACGGGCTCGGCAACCGGCCCGTCGTCTGCCCGGAAGGTCAGGATTCCGAGAGCTTCCTCATCACCGACACGGCCTATGACGGGGAGGGGCGGATGATCAATTCCGGCTTCCTCGACGACATGACGACGGATGAGGCCTTTCGCGCGGTCGCCGACCGTCTCGAGGAGGAGATCCTGGACGGGGAGCCGGTCGCCCGGCGCAAGGTCCAGTTCCGGCTGCGCGACTGGGGCGTCTCGCGCCAGCGCTACTGGGGCTGCCCCATCCCGATCATCCATTGCGAGGATTGCGGCGCCGTGCCGGTGCCGGTCGCGGACCTGCCGGTGACGCTTCCCGACGAGGTCTCGTTCGACGTGCCCGGCAACCCGCTGGAGCGCGACCACGCCTGGCGGCAGGTGCCCTGCCCGAGCTGCGCCAGGCCCGCCCGGCGCGAGACCGACACGATGGACACCTTCGTCGATTCGTCCTGGTACTATGCCCGCTTCACCGCGCCCTGGCTGCGGGAGGCCCCGACCGACCGCGGCGCGGTCGATCACTGGCTCGCCGTCGACCAGTATATCGGCGGCATCGAGCACGCGATCCTGCATCTTCTCTACGCGCGCTTCTTCATGCGGGCGATGCGCGAGACCGGCTGGTCGGGCGTGGCCGAGCCGTTCGCGGGCCTGTTCACGCAGGGCATGGTGGTCCACGAGACCTACAAGGACGCGGCCGGGGCCTGGGTGCCGCCGGCCGAGATCCGGATTTCCGGGCAGGGTGCGGAGCGGCAGGCGTTTCACGTGAAAACGGACGCTCCGATCGCCATCGGGCCGATCGAGAAGATGTCGAAGTCGAAGAAGAACGTGGTCGATCCCGACGACATCATCGCGAGCTACGGCGCCGACACCGCCCGCTGGTTCATGCTCTCCGACTCGCCGCCCGAGCGCGACGTGATCTGGACCGAGGAGGGCGTGCAGGGCGCCGCCCGCTTCGTGCAGCGGGTCTGGCGCCTCGTCTCAACCGCAGCCTCCGCCTCGGGCGAGGGCGCCGCCGACGCGGCTCTGCGCAAGGCCGCGCACAAGGCGCTGGCCTCGGTCGAGGAGGATGTGGAGCGCCTGCGCTTCAACCGCTGCGTCGCGCACGTCTACACGCTGGCGAACGCCCTGGAGGAGGCCTTGCGCGGCCCGGTCTCGGGCCGGGCGGCCGGGGAGGCCGCCGGCATCCTGGTGCAGCTCATCGCCCCGATGATGCCCCACCTCGCCGAGGAGAGCTGGCAGGCGCTCGGCCGCCCCGGCCTCGTGGCCCAGGCGCCCTGGCCGGACGTCAACCGCGCCCTCCTCGTCGAGGACGAGGTCACCCTGCCGGTCCAGATCAACGGCAAGAAGCGGGCGGACGTCACCGTGCCGAAGGACGCCGGCAATGCGGCGGTCGAGGCCGCGGTGCTGGCGCTGGAGCCGGTGCAGCGGGCGCTTGAGGGCAGGGAGCCCCGCAAGGTCATCGTGGTGCCGGGCCGCATCGTGAACCTCGTGGTCTGAGGGCGATCCGCGCGACGGCCACGCTGCCGCCGCGAAGGAATCGTAAAGCGTGGCGCGTCACACTGGTGACCGCGGCCGGTCCTGCCCTTAAAGGATACGGCCAAGGTCGGGAAAAGGCGGGAAACCTGATGCGCAGGGCAGGGCAGGCGGCGGGCAACCGGATCGTGTCGCGGGCGGCGCGGCTCGCGCTTGTCTTGGCGCTCGCCATGCCCCTCGGCGCCTGTTTCCGCCCGCTCTACGGCCCGACCGCCTCGGGCGAGCCCATGGGAGCGCTGCTCGCCTCCGTGCAGGTCGACGACATCGCCATGGCGCAGGGGCAGGAGCGCATCGGGCATTACCTGCGCAGCGAGCTCATCTTCGATCTCGACGGGTCGGGCCAGCCCTCCCCCAAGCGCTACCGCCTGAAGATGCAGGGCAGCGAGGCCGTGCAGACGCCGATCGTCTCCTCGCAGACGGGGCGTGCCGAGGCCGGCACCATCGTCGCCACGATCAAGTACAGCCTCGAGAATCTCGACGGCACCAAGATCATCACGGAGGGCGTCGCCACCTCGACGGCGACCTACGACCGCTCGGTGCAGCGCTTCGCCTCGCTGCGCGCCGCGCGCGACGCCGAGATCCGCCTGTCCAAGATTCTGGCCGACCAGATCAAGACCCGCATCGCCTCGGTGCTGGTGACGAAGCCGTGAGGCGATGAGCGCGGTCAAGGCCGGCGACGTCGATGCCCTGATCCGGAGGGGGCCCGACCCGCGCATCTCCGTCATCCTCGTCTACGGACCCGATACCGGCCTCGTGGCCGAGCGCGCCAAGCGGCTCGCCGAGAGCTTCGTGACGAGCCCCGACGATCCCTTCGCGCTCGTCAGGATCGACGGCGACGCGCTTGCCGGCGATCCGGGCCGGCTCGCCGACGAGGCCGGCACGATGGGGCTGTTCGGCGATGCCCGCACGATCTGGGTCCGCCCCGGCAGCCGCAACTACGCGCCCGCGGTCGAGATCGTGCTGAAGGGGGAGATGGCCGGCGCCCGCATCGTCGTGGAGGCGGGCGACCTCGGCAAGTCGGCCCCCCTGCGCACCCTCTGCGAGCGCTCGCCCCGGGCACTCGCCCTGCCCTGCTACCCGGACGACGCGCGCGCGCTCGCCGACCTCGTCGACCGCACCCTGGCGGAGCATGGCCTGCGCATCGAGCGCGAGGCCCGCGAGACGCTGGTGGCGAGCCTCGGCGGCGACCGGCGCGCGAGCCTGCAGGAGATCGAGAAGCTCGCCCTCTACGCGTGCGGGCAGGCGAGCGTCAGCCTCGACGATGTCGAGGCGGTGGTGAGCGATGTGGCGGGCAGCGTCCTCAACACCCTGATCGACGCCGCCTTCGCGGGCCGCCCGGCCGAGGTCGAGCGCGAGGCCCGCCGCTTCCGCCACGAGGGCCTCGATGCGTCCGCGATGCTGGGCTCGGCCCTGCGCCATGCCCTGACCCTGCTGTCAACGCGCCTGGCGGGGGAGGGGCAGAGCCCGAGCGCGATGGCGGCGGGCTGGCGCGGGCTGCATTTCCGCAGGAAGGCCAGCGTGGAGACGCAGCTTGCCCGCTGGTCGCCGGCAGCGCTCCGTCAGGCGATCCAGATCCTGCAGGAGGCGATCCTCGCCTGCCGCCGCGCGAGCCCGGACCTCGCCCAGGCGCAGGCGCTCGCCACGCTCCTGCGCATCGCCGGGGAGGCGGCGCGGCGTCGGGGCTAGGAGGGGCGCTCTCGACTTCAGTTCCCGTTCAGCCGCCGGCACAGGCTCTCCAACTCGGCCGCGCTGCCGTAGCGGATGCGGATCTCGCCGACGCCGCCCGTCCTCGGCTTCACGGCGACGCCGAGGCCGAGCACCTTCGCGAGGGTCTGCTCGAGGGTGCGGATCTCCGCGTCCTTCTCGGCGCCGCGGCGCGGCCGGCCGGGGCGGGGGCCCTCGCCCTCCGGCACCTCGGCGGAGGCGAGCGCCTCCACCTCGCGGACCGAGAGCCCCTCCGCGACGACGCGGCGGGCGACCGCCTCCGGATCGCGCACGGCGAGCAGCGCCCGGGCATGGCCGGCCGTGATCTCGCCCGCGATCACCCGCTCCTGAATCGGGGCCGAGAGCTGCAGCAGGCGCAGCGTGTTGGCGAGGTGGCTGCGGCTCTTGCCCAGGATCTCGGCGAGCTCGCTCTGGCTGTAGCCGAACTCGCCCATCAGCCGCTCGTAGCCCGCCGCCTCCTCGATGGCATTGAGGTCGGTGCGCTGGACATTCTCGAGGATCGCGTATTCGAGCGACGTGCGGTCGTCGATCTCGACGGTGACGACCGGCACCTCGTTGAGGCCCGCCCGCTGCGCCGCGCGCCAGCGCCGCTCGCCGGCCACGATCTCGTAGGTGCCCGGCACGCTGGCGAGCGCCCGCACCACGATCGGCTGGATCACGCCCCGGAGCTTGATCGAGGCAGCGAGCTCATCGAGGTCGGGGTCGTGGAAGCGGCGGCGCGGGTTGCGCGGGTTCGGGCGCAGGAACTCCACCGCGACCTTGCGCTGCGGCGCATCGCTGCCGGCCTCGCTGCCGAAATCGCCGATCAGGGCCGCGAGGCCGCGCCCCAGCCGCGGCCGTGCCGCATCGTCCGCCATCGCCGCCACCCGCTCAACTCCTGTACGCTGACGCTACTCGATTTCTCGGCCAAGTCGAACCGGCCAAGTCGAACCGACCAAGTCGAACCGGCCAAGTCGAACCGGCCAACCGGCCTTCCGCCCAGGGGCTCTCAGGCCGCCACGGGCACCCGGCCCTCGCGCTGGATCACCTCGGAGGCGAGCCGCAGATAGGCCTGGCTGCCCGCGCATTTGAGGTCGTAGAGCAGCACCGGCTTGCCGTGCGACGGCGCCTCCGAGACGCGCACGTTGCGGGGGATCATGGTCTCGTAGACCTTCTCTCCCATGAAGCTGCGCACGTCCGCCACGACCTGCGCCGAGAGGTTGTTGCGCGGGTCGAACATGGTCAGGACGATGCCCTGGATGGTCAGCCGAGGGTTGAGGGCGCCGCGCACCTGCTCGACCGTGCGTAGGAGCTGGCTGAGGCCCTCGAGCGCGAAGAACTCGCATTGCAGCGGGACCAGCACGGCATCGGCGGCCGCGAGCGCGTTGATGGTCAGGAGGTTCAGCGAGGGCGGGCAGTCGATCAACACGTAGGTGACGCCCTCGGTCGCCGTACCGGCCTCGCCGACGCCGCGCAGCACGTTCCGAAGCCGATGCGACCGGTCGGAGGCGCTCGCCAGCTCCAGTTCCAGGCCCAGCAGATCCATGGTCGAGGGGGCCACGGAGAGGCGCGGCACTGCGGTCGGGATGACGGCCTGCGCCAGGGCGGCGTCGCCCGAGAGCACGTGATAGGTCGAGACCCGGCGCTGTCGCCGGTCGATGCCGAGCCCCGTCGAGGCGTTGCCCTGCGGATCGAGATCGAACACGAGCACGCGCTCGCCGATGGCCGCGAGCGCCGTGCCGAGGTTGATCGCGGTCGTGGTCTTGCCGACACCGCCCTTCTGGTTGGCGAGCGCCAGAATCCGCAGCGGCCGCTCGCCGGGAGCGGGGAGGGGGTTTGGATCGCTGGTCATGAATCCACGCGGAAGAGATCGGTGACGCGCACGATGCGGGCGGCCGAGTCGGTCCGGCTCGGCAAGAGATCGTAGTGGAATCTCCACCGTTGCGCAGCGTGGGTCAATTCGGACTCGACCTCGCGACCCTTCGGAAACAGGCCGGTGGTGCCTGAATTCAACAGCGGCTCGGTCCAGGCGAGAAGCTGGTCGAGCGGTGCCAGCGCCCGCGCGCACACGATCTCGGCCCCGGCATGCCGGCCGATCACCGCCTCGATGCGGGCCATGTGCACCCGGGCCGGAGCGCCGGTGAGGCGGGCGGTCTCGGTGAGAAAGGCGCATTTACGGCCGTTGCTCTCGACGAGATCGACCTGGAAGCCGGGGCGCTCCGCCCCCGCGATGGCCAGGATCAGGCCCGGGATGCCGGCGCCCGAGCCGAGGTCGAGCCAGCCCCTCGCATCGGGCGCGATGTCGAGAAGCTGCAACGCGTCGGCGACGTGCCGCGTCCAGACCTCCGCCAGCGTCGCGGGTCCGACCAGGTTCTTCACCCGCTGCCAGCGGCCGAGTTGCTCCACGTAGAGGTCGAGCCGGGCCGCTGTTTCACGTGAAACAGAATAAGCCGCGAGGACGCGGTCGCGGTCAGACACGGTACGTCCCGACGCGCCCGCTCAGGCCTGCCCATAAGCCCGACACCGCCCACATCGCTCCGCCCGTTGCGGATCCGACGAGCCCGGGATCAACGAGGCGCCCCCTCTCCCGTGCAGGAGAGGGTTGGGGTGAGGGGTGCGGCCTCTCCGGAGACGGCAAACCCCTCACCCGGTCCGCGTTCCGCGGACTCGACCTCTCCCGAACGGGAGAGGTGAACGGCGCCCGATCCTGTGGCAGTGAATTCTTCGGCGTCGAGTTCTTGGCCGGCATCGATCCGTGAACCGGCAGGCCCGGGCGGGACAGGCGAACCGGCGCTTCGTGCGGCGACGGGGGCATCGTCACCTATGTCCCGCGACGGAAGCCGTTGGGACCCCCCGCCGCGCATGGGCCGCGAGCAGGGTCAGGGCCGCCGGCGTGACGCCCTCGATGCGGGCCGCCTGCCCGAGCGTTCCCGGCCGCACGCTCTCGAGCTTGGCGCGCATCTCGTTGGAGAGGCCAGCGATGCGGCCGTAATCGAGATGCGCGGGCAGGATCACCGCCTCGTCCCGGCGGAAGGCCGCGATGTCGGCGTGCTGGCGATCGAGATAGACGGCGTAGGTCGCGTCCGTGCGCAGGCGCTCCGCGATGCAGGGCGGGACAGCGGCGAGGTCGGGCCAGACCGTCGCGAGGCGCGCCCAGTCGAGGTCTGGGTAGGACAGGAGCTGGAAGGCGGTGCGGCGGATGCCGTCCTGGTTCAGCTCGATCCCCTGGCCCCGGGCCTGGGCGGGCGTCAGGCTCAGACCGTCGAGCCGGGCTCGGGCGGCCCGGAGCGCCTCGCGCGAGGCCGCGAAATGGGCGGCGCGGCCGGCCCCGACGCAGCCGAGATCGATCCCCCGCGGGGTCAGGCGCTCGTCCGCGTTGTCGACCCGCAGCGACAGGCGATATTCCGAGCGCGAGGTGAACATGCGGTAGGGCTCGCTCACCCCATGGGTGACGAGATCGTCGATCATCACGCCGAGATAGGACTCGGCCCGGTCGAAGACGGCGGGCGCAGCCTCGCCGGCAAGGCGGGCCGCGTTGAGGCCGGCCACCAGCCCCTGGGCGGCGGCCTCCTCGTAGCCGGTGGTGCCGTTGATCTGACCGGCGAGGAAGAGGCCGGGCAGCCGCTTCACCTGAAGGCTCGTGTCGAGCTCGCGCGGATCGACGTAATCGTACTCGATGGCGTAGCCCGGCCGCACGATCTCGGCCCGCTCGAGTCCCGGGATCAGGGCGATCAGGTCGCGCTGCACCGCCTCCGGCAGGGCGGTCGAGATGCCGTTCGGGTAGACGACGGGATCGTCGAGGCCCTCGGGCTCGAGGAAGATCTGGTGCCCCTCGCGGTCGCCGAAGCGCACCACCTTGTCCTCGATCGACGGGCAGTAGCGCGGGCCGCGGCTGCTGATCCCGCCCGAGTACATCGGCGAGCGGTGCAGGTTCTGGCGGATCAGGTCGTGCACCGCCTTCGTGGTGCGGGTGATGCCGCAGCGGATCTGCGGGTTGGTGATGCGCTCGGTCAGCGTCGAGAAGGGCACCGGCTCCTCGTCCGCCGCCTGCATCTCGAGCCCCTGCCAGTCGATGCTGCGCCCGTCGAGGCGGGGGGGCGTGCCGGTCTTGAGGCGGCCGAGCCGCAGCTCGAGCCGGTCGAGGGTCCGGGCCAGGCCAAGCGACGGCGCCTCGCCGACGCGGCCGGCCGGCACCTGGACCTCGCCGATATGGATCAGGCCGCGCAGGAAGGTGCCGGTGGTGATGACGACGGACGGGCAGGGCAGGCGCCGCCCGTCGTGGAGCACGATGCCGGCGACGCGGCCGTCCCGGATGTCGAGATCCTCGCAGGTCCCCTCGATCACCGCGAGGCCCCGGGTGTCGGCGACAGCCGCCTGCATGGCGGCCGCGTAGAGCTTGCGGTCGGCCTGGGTGCGGGGTCCGCGCACGGCCGGCCCCTTGCGGCGGTTGAGCAGGCGGAACTGGATGCCGGCCGCGTCCGCCACCCGGCCCATCAGGCCGTCGAGCGCGTCGACCTCGCGCACGAGATGGCCCTTGCCGAGGCCGCCGATCGCCGGGTTGCACGACATCGCCCCGATCGTCGTCGCCTTGTGCGTGACGAGCGCGGTGCGGGCACCATAGCGCGCGGCCGCGGCCGCGGCCTCGACGCCGGCATGGCCGCCGCCGACGACGATGACGTCGAAGGAGGAAGGGAGGGGCTGGGGCATGGGGTGATTACGCGCGCCCGATGCGCGCCGTCAACGCGCGGGGCAACAGACACGCGAGGGCAGCGAAGGAGCACGCAAGGCGCCGCCGCGGGCGCCGTTGGCGGAACGCTGCCCGTCGCCTACGCGGCACTGCACAGTTAGGAGGCAATGAATACAATATTATATCGAGATCAGATCGACGAAACAGCTGATCGTGACGGCGTGTCATGCCATGCTTACATGGGACGCCGCGCTTCGAAGCTGATCTGTCGGCGACCAATGCAGCAATGGACCAGCTTCCCGGGTGGCACTCCACTTGCTTAACGACCGTTGAGCGCGCACAATCGGTGCGTGTCGTCACGGTTCACAGCCGGCAACCTTGCCGGTCAAGCGACCAGCGGAGGTTGCATTGGGCGCGATCGCGATCGGTATCGGAGCGGCCTGTTGCGCGGGGGGAGCCGTTGCCCATTTCCTCGACCAGACCCATCGCAAGGAAGGCGCCTTCGGGTTCGCCGGTTTCTGCTTCCTGCTCGCCGGCCTGTTCCTGACCCGAGCCTGAAAGCCCTGCTCCCGGAGGAATCGGGCACGGACCTGCCTTGAGGCGCGCGCACCGGCCGCCTCGACGTCCTCGCCGAGGCCCTCATCCGCGAGGACAACACCTTCACCCGAGAGCGACCTCCTGGCTCGAGCTGCGACACAGCCGCGGTTGCTGGCGCGCGGACGCGGCGGGTCCGGACGAAACTTCCCCCAGGGCCAAGCTGATCCGGCGTCGCGGGGCGCGTTGTGCAAGGCAACGGAACGACCTGCCCCGTCGCCGCCGGCGCTGCCATGCGTGGTTGAGTTGGAACCAAACCGGCTCTGTCAGGCCTGTGAGCGGGGGCGGGCTTGATCGCCCGGCCCGGGCGCGGCAGACGACGGGGCGGTTGCCGCTCAACCCCGCGCCCGCCTGCGGGAAGGGAGCCGCCGCGGGATGTGCAGGCGAGGTCGGTCACCGTGAGTCAGACATCGAGCCCCGTCGGCAGCCCCGCCCGCGCACCCTCGCCGGAGGCCCGCGCGAGCGCCGTCTCCCCGGGACCCGTGCACGAGCGCTACGAGGCGCTGGTCGAGGCCGGCACGATCGAGCGCGACTCCGCGCAGGTGCGGCTCGTCCGGGCCCTCGACAGGCTGATCCAGGATCTGGAGCGGCGGCGGCGCGCCCGGAAGGGCAGCGCGCTGGGCTGGCTGTTCGGCCGCAAGGACGATGCGGGCACGCATCCGAAGGGCCTCTACATCTGGGGCTCGGTCGGGCGCGGCAAGACCATGCTGATGGACCTGTTCCACGAGGCGGCGCCCGGCCCGAAGCGACGGGTGCATTTCCACGGCTTCCTGGCCGACGCGCACGAGCGCATCCACGCCCACCGGCAGGCCCTGAAGCGCGGCGAGGTGAAGGGCGACGACCCGATCCCGCCGGTGGCGGAGGCGCTCGCCGAGGAGGCGAAGCTCCTCTGCTTCGACGAGTTCACGGTCACCGACATCGCCGACGCGATGATCCTCGGGCGCCTGTTCGCGGCCCTGTTCCAGCGCGGCGTCACCGTGGTGGCGACCTCGAACGTCGAGCCCGGCCGGCTCTACGAGGGCGGCCTCAACCGCGCCCTGTTCCTGCCCTTCGTGGCCGAGCTGACGGAGCGCGTCGAGGTGCTGCGCCTCGATTCCCGCACGGATTTCCGGCTGGAGAAGCTCGGGGGCGCCTCGGTCTACCACGTGCCGGCGGACGCGGCGGCGCGCGCCGCCCTCGACCGCGCCTTCAAGAATCTCACCGGCAAGCAGACGGGCCGGCCCGCCACCATCCGGGTCAAGGGCCGGGACGTAGCCGTGCCCGAAGAGGCCGCGGGCGTCGCCCGATTCGGCTTCGCGGATCTCTGCGCGCAGCCGCTGGGCGCCTCGGACTTCATGGCGCTCGCCAGCACCTTCCACACGATCATCCTCGACGACATCCCCGTGATGGGCGAGGCGAACCGCAACGAGGCCAAGCGCTTCATCACCCTCGTCGACACGCTCTACGACGCGCACGTGAAGCTCCTGGCCTCAGCGCAGGCCGAGGCGCAGGGCCTCTACACGGCGACCGAGGGCCGCGAGGCCTTCGAGTTCGACCGCACGGTCTCGCGCCTTATCGAGATGCGCTCCTCCGAGTATCTCGCCCTGCCGCACGGGCGCGGCGATTCGGAGGCGTCGGGCGCCAGCACCGGCCTCGTCGAGACCTGAGGCGGGGCGCGGCCTGACGCGGACGTGAGCGGCCCGGCGGCGTACCGGCATCTACAAGCGCGGCGGCCCGTCCTATCTCTCCGGGCTGTCTCCCGTCCGGAACAGGACCATGCAGAGTTGTCCCATGAGCGTTGTTCCATGAGCGCTTCCACGAGCCCGAGCCGGCGCGCGGGCGCGCCCGCGTGAGCGGGCCGCTCGCCGCGCTGCGGCGCTGGAACCGGCGCGGGTCACGCCCGCTCGCCGGGCTCCTCGGATCGTCGCCGGCCGCCTTCGGCCTCCTCTGCGCGGCGCTGGCCGCGGGCGGATGGAACTACCTGACCGGCGAGGCGAGCCGGGCCGAGGCGGCGCGGCTCAACGGCCTCATCGGCGCAACCGAGCGCCTGCTTTCCTCGGTGAAGGACCTCGAGACGGGCGAGCGCGGCTACGTGATCGTGGGGGGCGAGCGCTACCTCGCGACCTACGCCGACTCCCTCGGCGCCATCGACGGGCGGCTCGCCGCCCTCGGCGCCGTCGCGGCCGGGGCCGGGCGCACGGCGCTCGCCGAGGGCAAGTCCCTCGCCACGCTGATTGCCGAGAAGCGCGATTTCGCTGCCCGGGTCGTCGCGCTCCGGAAGGAGCAGGGCTTCGACGCCGCGACCGCCCTGGTCCGGACGGACGAGGGCAAGCGCATCATGGACGCGATCCGTGCCGAGAGCGCGGCGATCCACGCGGAGGCCGCCCGCCGCATCGAGGCGGTCGAGGAGCGCGCCGCCATCCGCTCCCTCGCGCTGTCGCTCCTCGCCGGCGTCTCGGCGCTCGCCGCCATCGCGATGCTCGCCCGCCTCGCCCTGGTGCGCCGCCGCGAATCGCAGCGCATGACGAGCCTCCTCGACGGCGTCCTGGCCAATGCCCCCGTGGGCCTCGGCTTCCTCGACCGCGACCTGAAGATCCGCCACATGAACCGGGCGCTCGCGACCATGAGCGAGCGCGGCTTCGGGGCCGATCTCGGGGCGCCGATCTGGGCGATGCTGCCGACCCTGCGGGACGCGCTCGCGCCCAAGCTCGCCGCCGCGCTCGACGCGGGGCTCGTCACGCCGGACGTGCCCGTGGCGGTGCCCGCACCCAGCGCGCCGGGGGGCGTGCGCCACTTCTCGATGAGCTTCTACCCGCTGCGCGGGGTCGCCGACACGCAGGGGCCGCGGGTCGACGGTGTCGGCCTCGTGGTGCTCGACGAGACGGTGCGCCGGCTCGCGGAGGAGCGCACCCGCCGCAGCGAGGAGCGCTTCCGCTCCCTGATCGAGGCCTCGGCGGCGATCGTCTGGACGGCGACGCCCTCGGGCAGCCTGCATCCGCGCCAGACGGAGTGGACGCGCTTCACCGGTCAGGACGAGGCGGCCTATGCCGGCCTCGGCTTCCTCGAGGCCATCCACCCGGACGACCGCGCCGGGACCCGCGCGGCCTGGGATCGGGCGGTCGGGACCCTCACGCCCTACGAGGCGGAGCACCGCCTGCGCCGGCAGGACGGCACCTACCGCCACATGGCGGTGCGGGCCGTTCCGATCCTGGCGGGGGAGGGGCGCCTGCGCGAATGGGTCGGTGCCCACACCGACATCACGGCCCGCAAGGAGGCGGAAGCCGCCATCGCGGCCGCCAAGGAGGCGGCCGAGGAGGCGAACCGCGCCAAGAGCCAGTTCCTGGCCAACATGAGCCACGAGCTGCGCACCCCCCTCTCGGCGGTGATCGGCTATTCCGAGATGCTGCGGGAGGAGCTGGAGGATCTCGGCGAGCCGGCGCTGATCGCCGACATGCGCAAGATCGAGGCGAATGCCCGCCACCTGCTCGGCCTCATCAACGACGTCCTCGACCTCTCGAAGATCGAGGCGGAGCGCGTCGAGATCTTCGCCGAGGACGTCTCCGTCGCCGAGGTGGTGGGCGAGGTCGCCGCGACCGTGGAGGGCCTCGCGGCCAAGACGGGCAACCGGCTCGTCCTCGACGTCGCCCCGGATGTCGGCGCGGCCCACACCGACGTGACGAAGCTGCGCCAGTGCCTGATCAACCTGCTCAGCAACGCGGCGAAGTTCACGCAGGACGGGCAGATCACGCTCGCGGCCTCGCGCGGGGCGGACGACACCCTGCGCTTCGCGGTCGCGGATACCGGCATCGGCATGAACCCCGAGCAGGTCGGACGCCTGTTCGAGCGCTTCATCCAGGCCGACGCCTCGACCACCCGCCGCTACGGCGGCACTGGTCTCGGCCTGTCCATCACCCGCGCCTTCGCGCACATGCTCGGCGGCGACGTCGCGGTGGAGAGCCGGGAAGGGATGGGCACCACCTTCACGCTCAGCCTTCCGGCGCGCTACGCGCCCCCCGCCGAGGAGGCGCCGCCCGCTCCCGAGCCGGCCGAGGCCGAGGGCCCGGGCATCCTCGTCATCGACGACGACGCGGCGACACGCGACCTCCTGGCCCGCTTCCTCGAGCGCGACGGCTTCCGGGTCGCCACCGCGGGCGACGGGCGCGTCGGCCTGGAGCGGGCGCGCACCCTGCGGCCCCGCGCCATCCTGCTCGACGTCACCATGCCGCACATGGACGGCTGGTCGGTGCTGCGCGCGCTCCGGGCCGACCCGGATCTCGGGGCGACGCCGATCGTGATGGTGACGGTGCTCGACGAGCAGACGCTCGCCTTCTCGCTCGGCGCCACCGACTACCTGCACAAGCCGATCGACTGGGACCACCTCAAGGCGGTGATGGACCGGTTCCGGCCGGGGCCCGGCGGCGGCCCGATCCTGGTGGTGGACGACGATGCCGAGGCCCGCGAACGCCTCGCCGCCTACCTCGCGCGCGACGGGCTCGACGTGCGGGCGGCGGAGCACGGCGGCCTCGCCCTGGAGGCGGTGGCGGCCGAGAAGCCGGGCCTGATCCTGCTCGACCTGATGATGCCCGAGATGGACGGCTTCGCCTTCCTGCGCCGCCTGCGCGCGGGGCCGGACTGGCGCGATATCCCGGTCGTCGTCCTCACCGCCAAGGACATCACGCCCGAGGACCGGCGCCGCCTCGCGGGACAGGCCGACCGGGTCATCGCCAAGGGCTCGCTCAGCCTCGCGGATCTGGCCCGCGAGGTGCGGGGATTGGTGGGTATGGAGGAACGCGCCGGGACGGTGTGAACGGACCTCAAGCGCCGAGGAGCTTCACGAACGCGACGCCGGCCCCGAAGTAGGCGGCGCCGGCCGCCATGCCGGCGAAGCCGACCTGCCAGGGGGCGAGGCTGCGGTCGCGGGCGAGCTTGTCCGCCTCGGCCATGAGCGTCTTCTGCTCGGCGACGAATTTTTCGCTCTCCTCGCGCGCGCGACGGATGCGTCCGACCTGCTCCTCGATGTCCAGGGCGGCGGTGTCGCTCATCGGATCGGGCTCCGCTCCGACGACCAGGATGCCGGATCCGCCGGGGGCGTCAATCGCTGCCGCTGCGCGAGCGGACGGCTCGACTACGACTCCCGGTCGAAGCGGAAGGCGTTCGGCAGGCGCGGCATGCCGATGCGCTCGTAGAAGGCCTCGGAGCCGGGCGCGGCCGTGAGCATCACGGCCACTTCCGGCCCGGTCTTCTCGCGCACGATCTCGATCAGGCGGCGGCCGATGCCCCGGCCCTGGACGGCGCGGTCGACGGCGAGTTCCGAGACGTAGGCGCACCACGCGAAGTCGGTGAGCACCCGCGCGACGCCGACGAGGTTGCGCTCCGGAACCAGAGCACGGGCGGTGACGATCAGGTTCGCGCCCGCGAGGATCCGGGCCAGGCGCTCGGGATCGTCGCCCGGGCGGCGGGCGATCAGGCCCGAGGACAGGAGGACGCGGCGGAACTCCGCCGCGCTCAGGGACGGCTCGACGCCGTAGGCGATGCCGGGCGTGGCGGGGCCCCCCCGCACGCGATCAGGCCGTGTAGCTGCCGTGGCAGTGCTTGTACTTCTTGCCCGAGCCGCAGGGGCAGGGCTCGTTGCGGCCGACCCGGCCCCAGGTCGTGGCGTCGGAGGGGTCGCGCTCCAGGACGGCCGCGTCCGCCGAGAGCGCCTGCGCCGCGTAGCCGAGGGCGCCGCCGGCGCCGCCGTCGCTGCCCGTGCCGCGGCCCGTCATCGCCATCTCGTTCTCGCCCGTGACGGGATCGAGGTGCTGGGCGAACATCGGCGGCAGGGACGGGCTCTCGAGCCCGCCGAACGGGTTCGCGTCCTCGCCTTCGGGCTCTTGGTAGATGATCTCGACGCGCGAGAGCTGGGCGGTGACCTGCTCGCGCAGGGACGCCACGAGGCCGTTGAAGAGGTCGAAGGCCTCCGACTTGTACTCGTTGAGCGGGTCGCGCTGGGCGAAGCCGCGCCAGCCGATCACCTGCCGCAGGTGGTCGAGGGTGACGAGGTGCTCGCGCCAGAGATGGTCGAGGGTCTGCAGGAGCACCTGCTTCTCGATATAGGCCATCACGTCGGGTGTGTTCTTCTCGACGCGCTCGGCATAGGCCTCGTCGGCGGCCCGGCGCAGGCGCTCGCGCATCTCCTCGTCGGCGATGCCCTCCTCCCTGGCCCAGTCCTCGACCGGCGCGTCGAGGTTGAGCACGCCCGTCACGCGCTCGCGCAGGCCGGCCACGTCCCACTGCTCCGCGTAGGCGTTCTCGGGGATATGCACGGAGACGAGGTCGTCGACGACGCCGTGGCGCATCTCGTCGACGGTCTCGCGCACGCTCTCCTGGCCCATGAAGTCGCGGCGCTGCTCGAACACGACCTTGCGCTGGTCGTTCATGACGTTGTCGTACTTGAGCACGTTCTTGCGCATGTCGAAGTTGCGCGCCTCGACCTTCTGCTGCGCCTTCTCGATGGCCTTGTTGATCCAGGGATGGATGATGGCCTCGCCCTGCTCGAGGCCGAGCTTCTGCAGCATCCCGTCCATGCGGTCGGAGCCGAAGATGCGCATCAGGTCGTCCTGGAGCGACAGGTAGAACTTGGATCGCCCCGGATCGCCCTGGCGGCCGGAGCGGCCGCGCAGCTGGTTGTCGATGCGCCGCGATTCGTGGCGCTCGGTGCCGATGATGTAGAGGCCGCCGGGCAAAGCCTTCTTGCGGCCGGCCTCGGGGTCGGCCGGCTCGCCCGCCGCCAGCACCTTGGCGCGGTTCTCGTCGATCTCGGCTTTGATCGCCGCGATCTGCGCGTCGCGCTCCGGGCCCTCCGGCACGCCCGCGAGCTCCTTCTCGATGCGCATCTCCAGGTTGCCGCCGAGCTTGATGTCGGTGCCGCGCCCGGCCATGTTCGTGGCGATCGTGATGGCGCCGGGCACGCCCGCCTCGGCCACGATGTAGGCTTCCTGCTCGTGGAAGCGGGCGTTCAGCACCGCGAAGCGCTTCGTCACCCGGCCCTCGCGGGCGGCGGCGTAGACGTCGGTCAGCGCGTTCGGGTCGGAATAGTCGAGGGGCTTGTAGCCGGCTTTCTTGAGGAGCTCCGCCAGCACCTCCGACTTCTCGATCGAGCCCGTGCCGACGAGGATCGGCTGGTGGCGCTGGTGCGCCCGGTCGATCTCCTCGATGATGCCCTGGTACTTCTCCTCGACCGTCCGGTAGACCTGATCGTCCTCGTCGACGCGCTCGACCTCCCGGTTGGTCGGGATGTCGACCACCTCGAGCTTGTAGATCTCGGCGAACTCGTCGGCCTCCGTCGAGGCCGTGCCGGTCATGCCGGCGAGCTTCTTGTAGAGGCGGAAGTAGTTCTGGAAGGTGATCGAGGCGAGCGTCTGGTTCTCGGGCTGGATCGTGACCCGCTCCTTGGCCTCCAGGGCCTGGTGCAGGCCTTCCGAGTAGCGCCGGCCCTGCATCATGCGGCCGGTGAACTCGTCGATGATCACCACCTCGTCGCTCTTGACGATGTAGTCCTTGTCCCGGGTGAACAGGGTGTGGGCGCGCAGAGCCTGGTTCACGTGGTGGACGAGGGTGACGTTGTGGGCATCGTAGAGGTCGCCCTCCTTGAGGAGGCCGGCCTCCCGCATCGCCTCCTCGATGAACTCGTTGCCCTCTTCCGTCAGCGAGACGGTGCGCTGCTTCTCGTCGAGGTCGTAATGCTCGCGCACGAGCCGGGGCATGAGCGCGTCGACGGCGACGTAGAGCTCCGAGCGGTCGTCGACGGGCCCCGAGATGATCAGCGGCGTGCGGGCTTCGTCGATCAGGATCGAGTCGACCTCGTCGACGATGGCGTAGTTGTGCCCCCGCTGGCTCAGCTGGGACATCTCGTACTTCATGTTGTCGCGAAGATAATCGAAGCCGAACTCGTTGTTGGTGCCGTAGGTGATGTCGCAGGCGTAGGAGGCGCGGCGCTGCTCGTCGTCGAGCCCGTGCACGATGGTGCCGACCGACATGCCGAGGAAGCGGTAGACCCGGCCCATCCACTCGGCGTCGCGCGAGGCGAGGTAGTCGTTCACCGTGACGACGTGCACGCCCTTGCCCGAGAGCGCGTTGAGGTAGACGGGAAGCGTCGCCACGAGCGTCTTGCCCTCGCCGGTCTTCATCTCGGCGATGCCGCTCTCGTGCAGGACCATGCCGCCGATGAGCTGCACGTCGAAATGGCGCTGGCCCAGCACGCGCTTGGCGGCCTCGCGCACGGTCGCGAAGGCGGGGACCAGGATGTCGTCGAGGCTCTTGCCGGCGGCGAGCTCCGCCTTCAGCGCGTCGGTGCGGGCGCGAAGCTGCTCGTCCGTGAGCGCGGCGACCTCCGGTTCGAGGGCGTTGATCGCGGCGACGCGAGGACGGTAGCCCTTGACCCGACGGTCGTTGGACGAGCCGAAAATCTTCTTGGCGAGGGCACCGAGCATCGTGAACCTGCGGTCGAGCGAGCAGTCGAGGGCGAATTGGGCGGGCTTATAGAGGTAAATATCGGGGGGCGCATCTAAAAGAGGCCCGCCCGGACGCCGCCGCCGCAGGGGTGGGCGCGGGGGGTGGCATCGACCCGCGGGAACGGCCCGGCTGCTGTCCCGGTTCCTCACGATCGGGTGTCCCGAGCCGGGCGGATCGCGCCGCGAAGCTTGCGTTTGCGGCGCAGCCATTCCACCTGTGACGCCGATTCCCGCGGCCCCCGCGCCGTCACCGAAGCCCCGCACCGGAACGTCGCCGGCCACAGCTTGGCCCGGACGGGCGCGGGGCCGAACGCCCAAGGACGCCGATCCCATGCCGATGCCCTCCACCCTCCGGCGCGCCAGCGCCCTCGCGCTGATGCTCGCCCTGCCGGCGGGCGCCTGGGCGCAAGGCCCCGCGACGCCGCCCGGCAATCCCGCCGCGGCGGCCCCGGCCGCGCCCGAGACGGTCGTCGCCAAGGTGAACGGCGCCCCGATCACGCAAGGGGACCTGACCGTGGCCGCCGAGGATCCGGCCCTGTCGCTCCCGGGCGTCGACGACGCGCAGAAGCAGAAGCTCCTCGTCGACTACATGATCGACCTCAAGGTCGGCGCCCAGGCCGCCGAGGCGGCCAAGATCGCCGACACGCCGGACTTCAAGCGCAAGCTCGCCTATTTCCGCGACAAGCTCCTGCTCGACGAGTATCTCGAGCGCGAGGCCAGGAAGGCGGCGACCCCCGAGGCGGCCAAGGCCCTCTACGACCAGACCGTCAAGGCGATGAAGCCCGAGGAGGAGGTGCACGCCCGCCACATCCTCGTCGATAACGAGGCCGAGGCCAAGAAGATCGCCGAGCGCATCAAGGGCGGCGAGGATTTCGCCAAGGTCGCGGCCGAGGTCTCGAAGGACCCGGGCTCGAAGACCGAAGGGGGCGATCTCGGCTGGTTCAGCAAGGAGCGCATGGTGGCGCCCTTCGCCGAGGCCGCCTTCAGGCTGCCGGTCGGCCAGGTCTCCGACCCCGTCAAGACGCAGTTCGGCTGGCACGTCATCAAGGTCGAGGACAAGCGCGTGAAGCCGATCCCGAGCTTCGACGAGATGAAGGAGCAGGTCGACCAGTACCTGACCCGCAAGGCCCAGCAGGACCTGATCCTGAAGCTGCGCGAGGGCGCCAAGGTCGAGCGCACGGACGCCGCCCCGCCGGTCGCGCCGCCGCCCCCGGAGACGAAGAAGCCGTGAGGCGGCGGGCGCGCCGGCCGTCGGGGCCGCGCGCGCGCCGCGTTACCGGACCTCGGGCGTCAGGTAGGCGGAGTGCGAGGCCGGCGCCGGCTCGGCGCCGGTCAGCACGGTGAGTTCGGTCTTGCGCCGGTGCGCCATCAGGTCGAGGACGGCGAGGACGAGCCACGGTCCGCCGATTCCGATGAAGAAGGCCATCTGATCCCTCGCGCGAGCGGCCGCCTGCCCGGCCCTGACCGGGACATGATAGGACGGCGCGCCGCCTCCGCAAGCTGCAGCCAAGATCGCCGAGATCGCGGACATCGCCGAGGCCGGCGATCGCGCGGCCCCGATCGTCCGCCTCAGACCCAGCCCTGCAGCTCCCGCCGCACCACGTGCTCGATGACCCGCATGCCGAGGTCGGAATCGTTGAGGCAGGGGATATAGGCGAAGCGCTCGCCGCCGTTCTCCTCGAAATAATGGCGGTTCTCGCCGTCGAGCTCCTCCAGCGTCTCCAGGCAATCGGCCGTGAAGCCCGGCGCCACGATCGCCAGCCGCCTGACGCCGCTCCGGGCCAGCGCCTGCACGGTCTCGTCCGTGTAGGGCTTCAGCCATTCCTCGTTGCCGAAGCGGGACTGGAAGGTGACGCGCATCCTCTCGGGCGAGAAGCCGAGGGCCTCGCGGATGAGGCGGCCGGTCTTCACGCACTGGCAATGGTAGGGATCGCCCTTGAGCAGGTAGCTCTTCGGCACGCCGTGGAACGAGGTGAGGATCACCTCCGGCTCGAAGTCGAGCCCGGCCAGACCCTCGCGGATCGACTGGGCCATGGCCTCGATGTAGACGGGGTCGTCGTGGTAGGGCGGCGAGACCCGGACCGTCGGCTGCCAGCGCATCTGCATCAGCGCCTTGAAGGCCTGGTCGCAGGCGGTGGCCGAGGTCGCGGCGGCGTATTGCGGGTAGAGCGGCACCAGCAGGATGCGGTCGCAGCCCTGGTCGAGCAGCGCCTGGATGCGCAGGGTCACCTCCGGCTTGCCGTAGCGCATCGCCCAGTCGACCACGACCGAATCGCCCATCGCCGCCTGCAGCCGCTCGCACTGGCCCCGGGTGATGGTCTTGAGCGGGCCCTCGTCGCGCTCGTTGTTCCAGACGCTGGCGTAGTCGCGCCCCTTCGGACCGGGCCGCTTCGTCAGGATGACCAGATTGAGGAGCGGCCACCAGATCAGGCGCGGCACCTCGATGACGCGCCGGTCCGAGAGGAACTCCTTGAGATAGCGGCGCATCGGCCAGTAGCCCGTGCCCTCGGGCGTGCCGAGGTTCATGAGCAGCACGCCGACCCGGCCCCATCTCACCGGCGGGTGCTCGGCGGGCAGCGCCCCGCCCTGCGCGAACGCGTTGTCCGCCTGCACGGTCCGGCGGGTCTGCAGCGAGGCGGGTTCGACGCGTTCGTTCATCGGCTTCCGGCTCGACGGCCGCTTCCTGTCATCGTCGCCGGGGCTGCGGCGACGCCGGTTCCTGGATTCGTGCGGACCCGGCGCGCCTCGCGCCGCGGTTGTCCGCGCGGACATATCTATCTAGAGCACGGAACCGGCCAGCGAAGACACGACAGGACAGGGCGCGACATGCCGTCTCCCCGCTACTTCCTCAACCACTTCATGCCCTTCACCGGCTACCCCTACACGGGCGCGCCCACGGCCTGCAATCTGTGCGGCGGCCACGAGAGCGTGACGGTGGCCGAGACCGACCGGCGCCTGAAGACCCTGAGATCCATCGCCTGCGTCCAATGCGGCCTGATCCGAACCGACCCGATGCCGACGCCGGCCGAGCTCGCCGAGTACTACGCCCACGCCTACCGGGCCGATTACCAGCTCGCCTTCGCGGGCGGGCCACCCCGCCACCACCTGAACCGCTCGGCCCGCGAGGCCGCCTTCCGGGCAAACCTGCTCGCGCCGATGCTGCACCCGGGCGCGCGGCTCCTGGATTTCGGCTCCGGCTCCGGCGAGTTCCTGGCGGCGGCTCGGGCGCGGGGCTGCGAGGCGGTCGGCGTCGAGCCGGGGCGCGACTACGCGGCCTATGCGCGCGCGCATCACGGCGTCGAGGTTCTGGAGGATGCCGGCGACGACCGCTTCGAGCCCGGCACCTTCGACGTGATCACCACCCACCACGTGCTGGAGCACCTGCGCGACCCCGCCGACGTGATGGAGCGGCTCGCCCGCTGGCTGAAGCCCGACGGCGTGCTCTACGCGGCCGTGCCCAACATGGCGGCGACAGGCAAGCCGCCCCACGAGCGCTTCCACTTCGCCCATGTCCACGGCTTCGTGCGCGACACCCTCGACCTCACCGCCCGCCGCGCCGGGCTCGTGCCGCATGCCGATTACTGGCGCGAGGACACGACGGTGGTCTACCGCAAGGCGGCGGAGCCGGCCGGCGCCATCGCGGCGCCCGGCCTCGCCGAGCGCCTGGCCGCCGAGCTGAGGCCGATGCCGGCCGCTGCCTACCTCGCCTCCGGCGCCTGGATCTGGCCGATGGTCCGGCGCAACGCCAAGGCCGTGCGCGATACCTTCGCGCCGCGGTGAGGGCAGGCTCGGCCGTGACGTAGCGCCGTCACGGAGCGCGGCCTATCAAGGGCACGGTTCCGGAGACGCCTCGACCATGCCCCGCCCCAATCGCCGCCAGACCCTCGGCCTCGGCCTCGGCGCCGGGCTCGCCGCGGGCCTGCCGGCCGCGGCCGCCGAAGGGGCGCCCTCCGCTCCGGAGGCGACCTTCAGCCTGCTCCTCGTCAACGACGTCTACCAGATGAGCGAGGTCGACGGCCGGGGCGGCTTCGCGCGGCTCAACGCCGTCGTGAAGGCCGAGCGGGCGCGCGGCGTGCCGATGCTCTACGCGCATGCGGGCGACACCCTCTCGCCCTCGCTGATGTCGGGCATCGACCGCGGCGCCCACATCGTCGAGCTCCTCGGCCTCGCGCCGCCGGATGTGTTCGTGCCGGGAAACCACGAGTTCGATTTCGGGCCGGCCGTGTTCCTGCAGCGGATGGCCGAGGCGGCCTTCCCGGTCCTCGCGGCGAACCTCCGGGACGCGGAGGGCCGGCCGCTCGAGGGCGTGCAGGACCGGACCGTCGTGAATCGCGGCGGCATCCGGATCGGCGTCGTCGGCATCGCGCTCGCGAGCACGCCGGAGAAGTCGCAGAGCGGCGATCTCCGCTTCGGCCCCGAGATGGAGACGCTCGCCGACCAGGTGGAGCAGCTCCGCCGCGAGGGGGTGGACCTCGTCGTCGGGATCGCCCACACGGCGCGGCCGACCGACCGGGCGATTCTGGCGGCGGGCCTCGTCGACATCCTCCTCTCGGGCCACGACCACGACCTCCTCGTCCATTACGATGGGCAGCGGGTGCTGGCGGAATCGAGCGTCGACGCCCACTACGTCACCGCGATCGACGTCACCGTCACGGTGACCGGGGAGGGGCAGAGCCGGCGCGTGGCCTGGCGCCCCCGCTTCCGCATCCACGACACCGCCGCCGTGACGCCGGATCCCGAGACGCTGGCGCTCGTGAACCGCCTCGAGGGGGAACTCGCGCGCGAGCTCGATGCCCCGCTCGGCGCGACGCGCACCGCCCTCGACAGCCGCGTCGCCACCGTGCGGGCGCGCGAATCGAGCTTCGGAGGCCTCGTGGCCGACGCCCTGCGCGCCGCCACGGGCGCCGAGGCCGCGATCATGAACGGCGGCGGCATCCGCGGAAACCGCCTCTACCCGGCCGGCAGCGTCCTGACGCGGCGGGACATCCTGACGGAACTCCCTTTCGGCAACACCACCGGGCTCGTCGCGATCTCGGGCGCGCAGTTGCGCGCCGCGATCGAGAACGGGCTCTCTGATTTCGGCCGCCCCGCCGGCCGGATGCTGCAGGTCTCCGGGCTGACCGTGACCCTCGACCCGGCGGCACCGCAGGGCGCCCGGGTCGTCTCGGTCCTGGTGGGCGGGGAGCCCCTCGAGGCGGACCGCACCTACCGCGTCGCCTCGAACAGCTTCCTGTACGACGGGGGCAACGGCTACGGCGCCCTCGCGGAGGGGCGCACGCTCATCGGCGCCGCCGACGGCAAGCTCGTCGCCAACGAGGTGATGGCCTACATCCGGGCGCATGCCCCCCTCGACGTCGCGTCCGGGCAGCGCATCCGGGTCCGCTGATGACAGACACGCCCGTCGCCGCGGCGCTCGCGCGCTTCTGCGCCTCCGGCTCCCCGTGGGCCGAGCTCCCCTTCTTCACGGACGGCAGCGCCGAGCGCGTCGCGGCGCGCGTCGACGCCCGCATCGCGGCGGGTGCGCGCGTCCTGCCGGACCCCGAGAACATCTTCCGGGCGCTCAGCCTGACGCCGCCGGATTCCGTCAAGGTCGTGATCCTCGGACAGGACCCCTACCCGACGCCCGGCGACGCCAACGGGCTCGCCTTCTCCTACGTGGGGACGGGCCGCCTGCCGGCCTCGCTCAAGGTGATCCTGGCGGAGGTGGCGCCGGGCCGGCCGGGCAGCGGCGACCTTACCCCCTGGGCGCGCCAGGGCGTGCTCCTCCTCAACAGCGCGCTGACCGTGGAGGCGGGCCAGGCGGGAGCCCATCTGCGCTACGGCTGGGCGCGGCTCACCGACGAGGCGGTGGCGGCGGTGTCCGCCCGGCCCGAACCCGCCGTGTTCCTGCTCTGGGGCGCGCAGGCCCGGGCGCGGGCCGCCCTGATCGATACCGGCCGGCACTGCGTGATCGAGAGCGGCCACCCGTCTCCGCTGAACCGCGCCCGCGACTTCCCGGGCTCGGCCCCCTTCGGACGGGCGAATGCATGGTTGGAGGCGCGCGGCCTCGCGCCGGTCGAGTGGCGGCTCTAGATCATGCCGCGTTCTGACCGATTCGGTCAGAACGCAGAAGAACGGCGTCCGCTCGATCAAAGCGGACGCGGCGTCATACCTTCACCGCTCGATCCCTTCGGTTCGGCGTCGACCGTCCCGCCCTCGCCCTCATCCTGAGGCGCCGCAGCGCAGCGGAGGCCTCGAAGGAGGGATCCAGGGAGCGCAGGGGCCGCTAGATCCCTCCTTCGAGGCCGCTGACGCGGTGCCTCAGGATGAGGGCGAGGACAGGAATCCTCACCCACGCCGAGGATCGCGCGGATCCGGTATCAGTCCTCGTCGTCGCCCGCGTACATCCGCTCGGCCATGCCCTCCTCCAGCATCAGCCGGGCGCGGGCACGCAGCTTCTCGGTCTCGCTCTTGAGCTGGCCGCAGGCCGCCAGGATGTCGCGGCCGCGCGGGGTGCGCACGGGCGAGGCGTAGCCGGCGTTGAACACGATCTCGGAGAAACGCTCGATCCGGTCCCAGTCGGAGCATTCGTAGCGGCTGCCGGGCCAGGGGTTGAACGGGATCAGGTTGATCTTGGCCGGGATGCCCTTGAGGAGGCGCACCAGCTCGCGCGCGTCGGCATCCGTATCGTTGACGCCTTTGAGCATCACGTACTCGAAGGTGATGCGGCGGGCGTTGTTCAGGCCCGGGTAGCGGCGGCAGGCGTCGAGCAGCGCCGCGATCGGGTATCTGCGGTTGAGCGGCACCAGCTCGTCGCGCAGCTCGTCCCGGACCGCGTGCAGCGAGATCGCGAGCATCGCGTGCGCCTCCTCGCCGAGGCGCTGCATCTGCGGCACCACGCCGGAGGTCGAGACCGTGATGCGGCGGCGCGACAGGCCGAGGCCTTCCTGGTCCGACATCACGCCGACCGCGTCGATCACGTTGTCGAGGTTGTAGAGGGGCTCGCCCATGCCCATGAAGACGATGTTGGTGACGAGGCGCCCCGCCTCGCCGGTGCCGGTCGCGTCCCGCGAGGGCATCTGGCCGATCCAGTCGCCGAGCTCGTCGCGCGCCACGACAAGCTGCGACGTGATCTCGGCGGCCGAGAGGTTGCGCACGAGGCGCTGCGTGCCCGTGTGGCAGAACGAGCAGGTGAGCGTGCAGCCGACCTGGGAGGAGACGCAGAGCGTGCCCCGGTCCGGGCCGGGGATGTAGACGCACTCGATCTCCGCGCCCCGGTTGTGGTCGTGGGCGCCGGTCGGCGCCATCCTGAGCAGCCACTTGCGGGTGCCGTCGCGGGAGACCTGCTGGCTCACCACCTCAGGCCGGTCGAGCGTGTAGTGCTGGGCGAGCAGCGCCTTCAGGCCCTTGCCGACATTCGTCATCGCCTCGAAGTCGCGCGCGCCGCGCACGTTGAGCCAGTGCCAGATCTGGCCCGAGCGCATGCGGCTCTCGCGCTCCGGCACGCCGGCCGCGAGGAGCCGCGCCTTCAGGTCGGCGCGGGTGAGCCCGACGAGCGAGCTGCGCCGGCCCGGCAGCGGGCTCGCCGCCTCGGGCCGGAACTCCGGCGTCTTCTCGATTGCGGGAACGGCGCTGCCTTCGCGCCGGGCGGTGTCGAACGACGCCGTCGCCATGATCGTCTCGGGCCTTCGGAGAGGGAATTTGGAGGGGATATAGGCGATCCGCGGCCGAAACGCGAACCGTGGCCGGGAGATTCGGTATCGCCCGGGCCTTCAGGCCGGCGCGCCGAGCGCCTCGCACCGGATGGCGGCGTAGTCGGCGCGCGCCAGCCGCTCGGCCAGCGCCGGAAGGAACAGGCCGGCCTCCTCGGCGAGCCGCCAAGGCGGGTTCACCACCACGAGGCCGGTCCCCGCGAGGCGAGCCGGATCCGGCCGGTCGATCAGCAGGTCGAGGCGCAGGGCCGGCCGCTTCAGGGCGCGGTCGAGATCCGCGACCATGCGGTCGACGGCGGCGAGGTCCTTGACCGGGTACCAGGCGAGGAAGATGCCGGTCGGCCATTTCGCGACCGCCCTGGCGAGGCGCGTGCCGAGGCGCTCGATCTCGCCCGGGACCTCGTAGGGCGGGTCGATCAGCACGAGGCCGCGGCGCTCGGGCGGCGGGATCAGGCTGCTGAGCGCGGTCCAGCCGTCGAGATGCAGCACCTTGGTGCGCGGGTCCGCGTTGTAGCGCGCCCGCAGCGATGCGGCGTCGGCCGGGTGCAGCTCGACGAAGACGCCCTGGTCGCCCGGGCGCAGGGCCTCGCGGATGAGCGCGGGCGAGCCGGGATAGACGCTCGCGCCGTGCCGTGCCCGCACGGACGCCACCGCCGCCCGGTAGGGCGCCAGCAGCGCCTCGATCTCCCCCGGAAAGGGCTCGTCGAGGCGGCCCCATCCGCCCTCCCACTCGCCCGTGCGCCCGGCCTCGTCGCCGGCGAGATCGTAGAAGCCGAGGCCCGCGAAGGCGTCGATGGCGCGGAAGGGCGCCGGCTTCAGGCCGAGATGCGCGAGCACCCGGGCCAGCACGAGGTGTTTCAGGACATCCGCGAAATTGCCCGCATGGAAAGCGTGCCGGTAGTTCATGGTTTGGCAATCAAGGCAGGCGGGCCGCCCATGTCCAGGGGCCTCGGCCCGACCGGGGCAAAAAAGTCAGCGGGCGGCGTCGATGGCGATCTCGGGCGCGCGGCAATTCCGGCGCGCCAATTCGGGGCAGGGCGTGAAGCCGCGCAGATCCTTCGCGAAGCAGATGCGCACCTCCTGCAGCTGACCGCGCGCGCAGGTCACCGACATCATGTCCGGGCGCAGGCCCCTGTTGGCGAGCACGAAGGCGCGGGCGATCTCGACCGGCGCGGCGCGTCGGGCCGCCCCTGGCCCCTTGAAATCGTCGGGGATCGTCACCGCCGCACGGGCCTCACGCGCGGAACGGAAATACGAGGTCGGATCGAGGCCCGAGCAGGTACCGTGCTTGCGCCACTCGTACCGCGCGAGCCCCTCGCTCGGATAGACCTCGCCGGCGACATCCATGGCCTGCCGGGTGGGCGCGCGCTCGACCGCCGAGCAGTTCGACGGGTAACCCCGCTCGTATTGCGGCCAGAGCCCGTGCACCACGAATCCGAGGCCGCGGCCCGGCGCGCATTGCCGCTCGTCGCGGCGGGCGCCGGCCGCCTCGCAGTAGGTCGGCGACCAGGACAGCGACAGCACGTAGAAATCGAAGGCGCCGGGCGTGCCGCCGCGCCCGAACCCGCCGTCATCCTGGGCCCGCGCGCCAGGGGCGGCGACGGCGGCCGCCAGCAGCGCGAGGCCGACCCCTAGCCGTCCCATGCCCCACCGTGCCGTCTGCTTCATCACCACCCCCGAGGCAGAAGCGAAACCGGTGCTGAACCTTACGGGCGCGCCATCCGGCAGGCCGTGGAATAGGCGTAGGCGAGGTTGCGGTCGAGGCCGTGGACGCAGAACTCGACGCCCCAGGTGGCGCCGATGATGCCGAGGCTCTCGCGCACCGAGTAGTCGACCTTGCGGCGCACGCCGTCCGAGGTGGTGGCGGTCGCCGTGCAGAACCGGCGGGGGTAGTAATCGAGGCCCCAGGGTCGCCAGGCCGTGCGCTCGATATGGTCGTAGGAGACGATCGTCAGCGACGAGTTCCAGAACTTCGCCTCCTTCTCGGCGAACTGGGTCGCGACCTTCTCAAGCACGTCCGCGTCCTGGCAGCCCGGGATGTCCGCGTCGAAGGGGAAGATCCGCTCCTCCGAGGGCTGGATCTCCTCCCGCGCCGACCGGGCCAGGGCGGGCTGCAGCGCGCTCGCCAGGAGAAGTCCGATGCTCAAGGCGGCGAGGGGGGCGTTCGGGCGCATGCCGGCGTCTTCCGCTGGAATTCCTGATCGGCCGACGATGGCCCGTGACCCGGCGGAGTCAAGCTGGCGGAGGCGCCACGCTGCGCTTTCGGAGCCGGGTGGGGTGTGCAGGGCACACCCCGGCGGTCAGTAGATCGGCCCCGGCGCGAGTCCAGGCGCGGAGAGCGAGAGGGGTTCCTCGAAGCCCGGCGCCGGCTCCTCGTAGGCCGGCGCGGCGGCGAGGCGCGGGGCGGGCGGGCGCGCCGGGTAGGAGCGCGAGGGCGGGGCGGAGGCGTAGGCCGCGGGCGGCTGGATCGGTGCGGCGCGTGCAATCCGCGCGGGCGTCTCGCGGGCCGACATCGGGGTCAGGCCGTAGGGATCGTCCTCCTCGACGTCGATCGGGGCCTGGGGCGGGGCCGGCTGGCGCGCGGGCGGGCGCGGATAGGAGGAGCGGGCGCCCTCCGCGCCGAGCTGGGGCTGGAACTTGATCAGCGGCTGGCAGATGCGCTTGAGGCCGCGCGGGTCGTGGCGGGCGAGGTCGACGTGGATATGGTCGTAGTGGAACACGTTCGAGCCCGGCGCCAACACCGTGGTGAAGCGCTGACAGGCCCCCAGGAACACCTCGCGCAGGAAGCCCTGCTCGGCCTCGGTGCCGCGCCAGCCGCCCTTGACGGTGATGACGGAACCGTCGGCGAGCTTGAAGGACATGACGTCGACAGCGTTGCCGAAGGAATGCTCCGAGAGCTTGGCCCCGGCCTGGTTGTTGCGGCCGCGGCAGGCGTAGGAGCCCGCGTTGATCTCCGCCACGGGCTGCCCGAAATACAACTCGGCGGCGGGCTGGATGGTCTCGGCGAGCCAGGCCTCGGCCTCGGCGAGCGCCGGGCAGGCCAGCGTCATGCGCTGCTTGAGGGCCACCGTGCCGTTGCCGAGCCGCGTGACCCGGAAGGGCTGCTGCATGCCGCAGGGGCCCGGCCCGTCGATCTCTTTGGCGAGGCTCATGAACTCAGTGGGCTGCACGAGCTTCTTCGAGAGGCAGATCTGCTCCGCCTGGTCGCGCCAGGGCTCCCGGCGCTCGAACCTGTTGAGCGCACAGCCGGTGAGCCCCGCGCCGAACAGCGCCAGGGCGGAGAACGCAATTACGCCACGCCACATGGCGCGTAGGATGCGCGCGGTTGTGTGAAGGGATCGTCAACGCTGGCGGCGGCTGCGTACCGGATCAGACATGTATCGGATCAGACATGGACCGGCCCGTCCTCGCCCGCGCGGTCGCGCCGGTAGGAGCGCAGCGTGGCGGCGAGGATCCAGAGATAGAAGGCGGCGACGCACCCCAGCACCAGCGCGCCGGGCAGCGGCCCCAGCGCAGCGTTCGACAGGATGTCGGCCGGGCCGTGCACGAACTCGGCCCCGCCCGAGCCCGGCTGGAGCTTGGCCGAGGTGATCTTGAGGACCCAGGCGAGCAGCAGAATCATGAACATCCAGCAATAGTTACGCCGCAGCCGACGCGACACCGCATCGCCCAGGGCGATGCGGAAGACGGGCTGGCGCAGGTCCTGCCCGAGCTCTCCCGTCCAGGCGGCCGGGGCGCCCGGGCGCGGCGCGAACACCTCCGCGTAATAGTGCCGCTCGAGCCGCCGCACGCGTGCCCGGTAGACGTCAAAGAAGCGGTAGCGGCGGGCCTCGATGGCGAGCAGCAGCATCACGAGGAGCATCGCGAAGAGCAGGACGCCGTGATGGGCGGAGGGCGTCGAGAGCGAGACCGACAGCATCGCGGCGATCACGGTGATCGCCCAGTTGGTGGTGCGGTCGATGCGGTCGCGCCAGCCGGCCATGCGGCTGATCTCGGCCCGGTGGTAATGGGCGAGCACCGTGATGATCTCGCCGGGGCTGCGCGGCAGCGGCACCGACGCGGGCTCGCCGGCCTCCGGCGGCGGCACGTGCTCCATCGTCTCCTCCCTGGCCGGTCCGGGAACCGGGCGCCCATCATGGACCGGTCGGGCCTATATCGACAGTTGCATTTCGCGGCCCGCTCGAATCGGGACAATTCATGAACGTCCGGCACGCTGGCCGGACCGGGCCGCGCCCCGAGTTGACAGCGCCCCCCGGGAGCCCGAGGGAGGCGCCATGCTGTCCCTCGTCGACCTCCTCGCCCGCCGCGATGCCGGCACCCTGACGCCCGCCGCCGCGATCGGAATCGCCGAGGCGGCGATCGCCGCGCGGGAGCCGGAGGTCGGCGCGCTGGCGAGCCTCCAGGCGGATCCGTTCGTCCCCGAGCGGGGGCCGCTCGCCGGCATCGCGGCCGGGGTCAAGGACATCATCGACACGGCGGACCTGCCCACCGGGATGGGCTCGCCGATCTACGCGGGCTGGCGCCCGAGGGCCGACGCCGCGATCGTGATGCGGCTGAGGGCGCTCGGCGCGGTGCCGCTCGCCAAGACCACCACCTCCCCCTTCGCGAGCCTCGACCCGACCCGGACCCGGAACCCCCGTGCGCCCGGCCGCACCCCCGGCGGCTCCTCGGCGGGCTCGGCCGCCTCGGTGGCGGCCGGCATGCTGCCGCTCGCGCTCGGCACCCAGACCGGCGGCTCGGTGATCCGACCGGCCGCCTACTGCGGGGTGGCGGCGATCAAGCCCTCGTTCCGGCTGCTGCCGACGGTCGGCGTCAAGACCTTCTCGTGGGCGCTCGACACGCTCGGCCTGTTCGGCGCCGGCATCCGCGACGTCGCGCGCGCCCTGGCGCTGCTCGCCGACCGGCCGGCGATCGACCTCGGCGCATCCGAGCCCGGCCGCCCCCGCATCGGCCTCGTCGCGCAGGACTTCGCCGGCAGC
The DNA here is from genome assembly GCF_037106235.1 of Methylobacterium nigriterrae. NCBI lineage: Bacteria > Pseudomonadati > Pseudomonadota > Alphaproteobacteria > Hyphomicrobiales > Methylobacteriaceae > Methylobacterium > Methylobacterium nigriterrae. Next base: position 54,101 of record NZ_JBAWTG010000003.1, read on the forward strand.
CCCGATCCCGACATGCAGGCGGCGCTCGCCGCGGCCGTGCGGGCGGCCGAGCGCGCCGGGGCGAGCGTGCGCGACCTCGCGCTGCCCGAGCCGCTGCCCGGGGCCTGGGCCCGCCACGGCATCATCCAGGATTACGAGGCGCGCCAGGCGCTCGCCTGGGAATATGCGAGCCACCGCGACGCCCTCTCCGAAGGGCTCGGCGCCCGGCTCGACCGGGCCCAGGACCTGACGGCCCGGGACTACGACGACGCCCGCCGCCACGCCCATCAGGCCCGCCGCGCCTTGAAGGACGTCTTCTCGGATGTCGACGTGCTGCTCACCGTCTCGGCGCCTGGCCGCGCTCCCGAGGGCCTCGCCTCGACGGGCGACCCGCGCTTCAACCGGCTCTGGACCCTGATGGGCGTGCCCTGCGTGAACCTGCCGGTGCCGGGCGAGGGCGCGCCGCTCGGCGTGCAGGTCATCGCCCGGTTCGGGGATGACGGGCGGGCGCTCGCGGCGGCCCGGATGATCGAGGCGGCGCTGGCCGATCCGAGCCGGTGATGCACGCCGCCGCGTAGCGGGGACGTTCCGGTTCTCCGCCCATCCGGCAGCGTCGTCCGGACGCCGACCTGCGGGCCGTCATCCCGGGGCCGCGCGAGCGGAACTCGGATCCGGAACCGGAACCGCCGCGGGCGCACAGCTCTGGCCGCCATGGCGTTTCGCGTGGTCGAAGCCCGGCACTCGGCACCCGTCCGGAGACCGCTCGCAACCCAGCTCGGACGCTCTGTGCATGCTCGTCGCGCCGGCGCGTCCGACCCTGAGCGGGCGTTGGGACGGCCGGCCATGAAGGTCCGCAATGGGTGGGAAGCGAACCCTGGCATCTCGACCGGAAGCGGACGTTCCGCCTCCGGCGCTTGAGTGCCATCGGGGCTGAGAGGTGGCTTTCCCGGAAGTGGACGCCGAGCCCTCTCGCGGGCGCAGGTGAGTTCCTACGCTCCCGGCATTGACGGCCGCGGCCGGCGCGCGGTTCGGTCGATGGCCCGGGCTACCGTGCGGAAGAGCCATGTGGGCAGATCGTGTCCCATCCCCTCGATCAACATCATCTCGGCATTCGGGATTGCGGCTGCGGTATCCTGACCGCAGGCAGGGGGGAAAAGAGGGTCGGCCGTCCCGTGAATGACGAGTGTCGGCGCCTTGATCGCCGCCAGCCGTGGCCGACGGTCGCCGGCCAGGGCGATGGCCGCGAGCTGCCGGCTAAATCCGCCCGGTGCATGGCCACGCCGGACTTCCTCCCGGAGAAGAGCACGGCAGGCCTCTTCGTCGAACGGATAAACGGTGCCCGCGATGCGCCGTGCGAAGGCTACGCCGTGATCGAGGAAACCGGCTTCGTCCGAGACGGGATCGGGAGCGGGGCGCCTCATCATTGTCATAACGTCGGGCTCTGCCGACGGCATGCCCGGGTTGCCCGTGGCCGACATGATCGAGGTGAGCGACAGAACACGGGACGGGCGCTCGCTTGCCATCGCCTGGGCGATCATCCCTCCCATCGAACGCCCAACAACGTGGGCCTGCGGGATGGAAAGGGCATCGAGTAGGCCAATTGCATCCCCGGTCATGTCGGCAAGCGTGTAGGGCACAGGTGGCCGCTGCCCCGCCATGAGAAGGGACACCAACGTTTCGAAATCCACGGCTCCGTGCCGGGCGAAGGAGGTCGAATGCCCGGTATCTCGATTGTCGAACCGGATGACGCGATAACCCGGCGCAGCCAGCTCCCAGCAAAAGGGATCTGCCCAGCGGATCATCTGCGTCCCCAGTCCGGAGATGAGCAGAATTGCTTCCGCCGCTTCCTCGCCGAAGCTGTCGTAGGCGAGCGTGATACCGTTGCTGCTCAGGCGTCTCATCGTCGTCCGCGTCTAGCTGTCAGATCCGAGTAGCCTGAAGCTTTTCCGCCCAGTGCATGAGGCGCTCCTGCAGGAGGCGGTCGCGGACATAGTCGATCTCCTCTTCTTCGAGACGCTCAAGGATCTCGTAGGTGAATGCCTCCGCCCCCTCGGCACGCCACGCGTCCTGGAGCGAGCGATGCGTGTTGTTTCCGAGCCGCAGGGTGAACCACAGCCTGTTCTGGATCGTGGACAGGTTGGGAGCTTGGCCGACCCAGACCGCTCCGGTCGGCACGCAGCGGACGGCGTAGATGCCAGTCGCGACCTCTCGTTTCCGATAGGCAGCGACGGCTGCCTTCCGATCCTCGCGTTTCATGACGTGAGCGCCTCCTGACGGCGGCGACCACTAGCCGAAGCAGCCCAGAAACGCAATATCGCCCGGGTGATATTGACCTGCGTATTTCTGGCCGGGTAAATAATGTGGAGTGGAGGGCCCATGTCCGATTACCTGTCCAAGCCGTGCACCGCTTTCGCTGGCACGGAGCAATTTGCAGCTGGGTCGCTGGTCGACGTGGCTTTGGCGATCAAGGCCGCCGAGGGCGAAGGGCGAGACGCGTCCGTTCTCGTCTTCGATGATGCTTCAGGCTCCGTCGTGGATCTGGACCTGCGAGGCACGACCGCCGACATCGTGGTCCGCCTCGGCGAGCGGGGGAAGCGTGAGGCACCGGCAAGGCCGCGAACGGCTTCGGACACCGATGCGGAGCCTCGTGGGCGTGGGCGACCGAAACTGGGCGTCGTTGCCCGGGAGGTCACGCTGCTTCCCCGACACTGGGAATGGCTCTCCGCGCAGCCCGGCGGGGCGTCACAGGCCTTGCGGCGTCTTGTTGACGAGGCTCGCCGTTCCGATGGCGGCCAGACCCAAGCCAAGGCCGCGCGCGAATCCGCCTACCGCTTTCTGACCGCGATGGCCGGTGACCTTCCCGGCTTCGAGGATGCTATCCGATCCTTGTTCGCGGGCGAGGAACAGGACTTTGCCGACCACATGAACGCTTGGCCGCCGGACGTGAGACGCCATGCTTTGAAGCTGGCAACTGACTCAGGTTCACTTCAAGCCGCTTAAGGAGCGGAGCCGGGGGCACGGTAGCCACCCGTTTCAGTCGTACGACTCCGTTTCACCAAGCAGCCCGGAAGCGGGCCTCCGCAGGGCCCGCTTTAGGTCGAAAGCGGCGGTTCAGGTCCTGCGAGGCCGATTTCCGCTCCAGGCGCCTTCCGGCTGTTCGCCCGCGAGCCGTCGCACGTCTGCGAGCCAGTCTGGGCCATCGGTGCGGGTGCCAACCGGCAGACATGGACCGCCAGGGTCCGGGCCGGCCGCGGCAGGACAGGGAGACGATGATCGCGAAAGGCCGTCGCCCTGCGGAGGATGGCCGCCCTGCGGAGGATGGGGGACAATCGTCCAGCTCGCCCGCGCCACGGGCGCCGCGACGGCTTAGAATTCGAAGGCCACGCGCTCCCATTCGGCCAGAAAGTTCAAGATCTTGAGCCCCGATCGCGTTGCGGGAATGCAAGTTTCATCGTGCGGAATGCAATATTGATCGGCGCGTACCCTATTTGGATGACGTCGGCGGCTGCGGCCACGGTACGATCTTGGACACATCTCCCGGATGGAGTGGGTCCCATGCACGCTGATCGACCGCCTTTCCTGTTCGTTGCCATCTGGGGCCTGTTGGCCGCTGCCATGATGCTGGGCCAGTTCCAGATGGCGAGCCATGGCATGACGCTCGCGAGCCTCATCGACATCCAGGATCCGGACATCGTCCAGCTCGCGGCACTCGATTGATCGCGGCGACGAGACGCGTTCCGCGAGATCTCCGGGACGGCTCCGTCCGGAGAAGCGCCTTCCAACACGGTCACGCACACAGGAAACCCACCATGTCCTCGATGGCCACCCTCGTGCTCGCCGCGCTCCTGACCCTCGCGGCGGGCGCGGCGAACGCCGGCGACATCGCCGCTGCCGCCGGGCAGGATTGCGCGGACGCCAATTCCGACTACGAGCGCTACGAACTGGGCTGCCCCCTCGATGCGGCGGCCGAGGCCGGACCGGCCGCGGCGCGGCCCGCGGGCACGCAGCCCTGATCTCGGAGGGCCGACCGCCATGCCGACCACATTGCCGGCCCGCAGGCCGGAGGGACGATCGGACAGGGCCATCCTCCTGGCCATCCTCGCCGCCGGCCTCGCGCTGATGGCGCTGACCCTCGCGGAGCCGGCCCTCACCGACACGTCGGCCGCGGCCGATCCGTTCAGCGAGATCGCCACGTACTGAACGGCTCCGGCCCGCCCGCCCTGGGAACGGCTCCGCTCGCCGCCCGTTAGGCCCCTGTCGGGCCCCGTCCCGGGCCCGCCATGCCCGGAGCCGCCCGTGACGTCCGCCCAGCCGATCCGCTACGCCCCCGACCTCGAAGACATCCGGCCCGACGAGGACGAGGTCCAGGCCGGGATGATCGAGCAGTTCGCCAAGATCCAGGGCACCACCTTCAAGGATTACGGCCACGCCGTGCGCGGCGTGCACGCCAAGGGGCACGGGCTGCTGACGGGCCGGCTCGAAATCCTGCCCGGCTTGCCGGGCCCGCTCGCGCAGGGCGCCTTCGCGACGCCCGGCACGCACGACGTGGTGCTGCGGCTCTCGACCAATCCCGGCGACATCCTCGACGACAGCGTCTCGACCCCGCGGGGCCTCGCCCTCAAGATCCTCGGCGTCGCGGGCGAGCGCTTGGCCGGCGCCGAGGGCGCGACGCAGGATTTCGTGATGGCCGACGCCCCGGCCTTCGTGGCGCCGGACGCCCGGGCCTTCCTGAAGAGCCTGAAGCTCCTGGCCGCCACCACCGACACGCCGCAGATCTTCAAGAAGGCGTTCTCGGCCACGCTCCGGGGCGTCGAGACCGTGCTCGAGGCCCTCGGCACCAAGAGCCCGACCGTGATCGCCCTCGGCGGCCACCCGGAGACCCATATCCTCGGCGAGACCTTCTACAGCCAGGTGCCGCTGCGCTGGGGCGACTACGTCGCCAAGGTCGCGGTGGCGCCGGTCTCGCCGGAACTGACGGCGCTGACGGGCGCGGCGCTCAACGTGAACGGCAAGCCGAACGGGCTGCGCGAGGCGGTGAGCCGGTTCTTCGCCGAGCACGCGGGCGTGTGGGAGCTGCGCGCGCAGCTCCTCACCAACCGCGAGACCATGCCGGTCGAGGACGCCTCCGTGCCCTGGCCGGAGGCGGAGAGCCCCTACGTGGCGGTCGCGCGCATCACCGTGCCGCGCCAGTCGGCCTGGGGCGAGGCGCGCGTGAAGGCCCTCGACGACGGCCTCGCCTTCAGCCCCTGGCAGGGGCTCGCCGCGCACCGGCCGCTCGGCTCGATCATGCGGGCGCGCCGCGCCGTCTACCCGAAATCCTCGGGCTTCCGCGCCGAGCGCAACGGCTGCCCGATCCAAGAGCCGGCGCGCCTGCCGCCGCTCGCGGACTGACGGGAGACGCGGCCCGACCATGTCGGGCCGCGTCTCCCGGTTCCTGCTCTCACGCGCTCCGCGAGGCCGAACGGGCATCCGCTTCGGCCTCGCGGAGCGCTCTCGGCCATCTCGGGGGATCTCCATGACGTTTCCGGCCATCACGGCGTTCTACGCCGGCCTTCTCGCGCTCCTGTATCTCGGCCTGTCGGGCTGGGTGGTGGCGACCCGCCTCTCGGCCGACGTGCTGCACGGGGCCGGCGGCGACCCGGATCTCGAGAAGCGCATCCGCATCCAGGGCAATTTCGGCGAGTACGTGCCCCTGGCGCTCCTCCTCGTCGCGCTGCTGGAGGCCGGCGGCGGCGGGCCCGTGCTCGTGCGCGCGCTGCTTCTCGTCCTCCTCGCGGCGCGCCTGATGCACCCGTTCGGGATGCTGGCGCCGAAGAACTCGCCCCAGCAATTCGCCTGCCGGGGCGGCGGCATCGTGGCGACCTTCGGGGTGATCGCGGTGGCGGCACTCGCTCTGCTGCTGCGGTGACGCCGGGCGGGCGCCTCAGCGCGCCTCCTCGCCGAGCGCCTCCTCCACGTAGAGCTGCTCGAGGAGCACCTTCATCACGGCGAGCAGCGGCAGGGCCAGCGCGATGCCCCAGAGGCCGAACAGCACGCCGAGCAGGAGCTGGCCGGCGAAGATCGTGGCCGGCGGGATGTCGAGGGCCCGCTTCTGGATGAAGGGCGTCAGCACGTAGCTCTCCAGCGTCTGCACCGCCAGGTAGACGCCGAGCGCGCCGAGCATGGCGGTCGGGCCCGAGGCGAGGCTCGCCAGCAGGATGATCACGCCCGCCACCAGCGGCCCGATGGTCGGGATGAAGGCGAGCAGGCCCGCCTGCAGGCCGAGGATCAGCGCGCTACCGAGACCCATGAGCGTCAGCCCGCCCCAGGTGCACAGGAAGATCACCGCCATGGTGATGAGCTGGCCGAACAGCCAGTGCCGCAGGGTCTCGCCCAGGCCGTCCAGCACCTTGGCGCCGCGCGGGCGCTGGCGCGGCGGCACGAAGCGGAGCGCCCCGTCGCGGTAGCTTGCCGGGTCGGCCGCGAAGGCGACGCCCAGGAACACGATGACCAGGAGATTGCCCACCGCGTCGAACAGGCCGAGCATCACGCTCGCGGCCGGCCCCAGCACGCTGCCGGCATCCGACAGGAGCGCGCCGGGGCTCCTGAGGACGCCCGAGGCGAGGCCCGCGAGCCCGCCGGACGTCCGGGCGAGGTCGCCCTCCTTGCCGCTGTCCCGGCGCGGGCCGGCAGCCTGCCCGGACGCTTGCCCGGGTTCTTGCCCGGGTTCTTGCCCGGGTTCTTGCCCCTGCCCTTGCCCCTGCCCCCGATCCTGCCCTTGCCCGGCGCCCTCCACCGCGCTGAGGAGCGGCACGTCGATCCCGTGGCTCGTCAGCCAGCCGCTCACCGTGCCCGATTGCTGGCGGATGGTCTGCCCGAGGTCGCGGGCCTGGCCCGCCACCGTGGCGCCCCCGAAGGCCACGAGCCCGATCATGGCCCCGGCCAGCATCAGGCTCGCGAGGCCGAGCCGGACCGCGCGCGGCAGCGGCAGCAGGTGGCCGAGCCCGCGGGTCAGCCCGTCGAGGAAGACGCCGAGCAGCGCGCCCGCGAAGATGAGGAGCAGCGTCGCCGCCGAGATCCAGGCGAGCGCCAGCAGCGCCGCGAAGGCCACCACGGCGATGCCGGCGAGCGCCAGCGCGCGGGGGTCGGTCCGCCGGTCGGCGGGGCGGGGGGGCTGGTGCAGCATGGGGCCGCCTCACCAGCGCCCGGCGGCCGAATCGTCGGCGGCCGCCGCCTCGACCCAGCCGCCGACCGTGCCGTCGGCGAGATGCTCGCGCTTCCAGAAGGGGGCGCGGGTCTTCAGGTAGTCCATCAGGAAGCTCGCCGCCTCGAAGGCGGCCGTGCGGTGGGCGGAGGCCGCCAGCACCAGAACGATCCCGTCGCCCGGCGCCACGAGCCCGTGCCGGTGGATCACCCGCACCCCGGAAAGCGGCCAGCGGGCCCGGGCCTCGGCGACGACGCGGCCGATCTCGGCCTCGGCCATGCCGGGATAATGCTCGAGCTCGAGCCCGGCGAGGCGTCCGCCCTCGTCCCGGCACAGGCCCGTGAAGGTCACGACTGCCCCGGCCTGCCCCCGCGTCTCGTCCGAGAGGCGCGCGATCTCGGCCGCCACGTCGAAGGGCTCGGCCTGGATGCTGACGGGCGGGGCTGCGACGGGATTCGGCAAGGGACCTCCGGAGGCTGCGGGCGCGACGCGGGCCGGGTGACAAGGGTACGCGTTCGCCGGTAAGTCTCGCTCGACTCGGACCCCACCCGCATGCGCCTATAGGGCGTTGCGACTCAAGGCCTGCGCCCCACGGGCGGGATCCGGCCCGAAGGCATCCCGCGTACCGGACCCGCCGGGGCGGGCCGCAGACGAAGGACCACCCGGTGACGCCCGACCTGATCCTGCCCCATGACGGCCTGCTGCCGCAATTCGCCTCCCGGCCGGTCTGGTGCGGGCGGGGCAGCACCGTGATCGGCGCGGCCACGCTGGGGGCCCAGGCCTGGATCGGCGACGACGCGGTGATCCGCGCCGACGGCCAGAGCGTGACGCTCGGCGACCGCTTCTGGCTCGGCCACCGCTCCACCGTGCACATCGCGACCTTCACGCACGGCACGCAGGTCGGCGACCGGGTCACGGTCGGGCGCAACGCGGTGGTGCATGCCTGCACGGTCGGCTCCGACGTGGTGATCGAGGACGACGTGGTGATCCTCGACGGCGCCCAGGTGGAGGACGGCGTCGTGATCGAGGCGGGCTCCACCGTCTTCCCGCGCGCCCAGCTGCCCGGCGGCTTCGTCTACGCGGGAAGCCCCGCCAAGGCGCAGCGGCCGATCGGCCCGGAGGAGGTCGCCGAGCGCGCCGAGCGCCTGCGCGAGGCGGCGGGCGACGGCGGCCCGGTGCCCCCCGCGGACGAGCCGGACGTGGAGGAGAGCGTCTTCGTCGCCCGCACGGCGCGGCTGCGCGGGCGCATCGCGCTGGGCGCGGGCTCCACCGTGCTGTTCTCCTGCGAGCTCGGCGCCGAGGTCGGGCCGATCGTGGTGGGCGCGGACACCAACATCCAGGACAATTCGGTGCTGCGCAGCCGGGGCGAGGGCATCGTGATCGGGCGCGACACCACGATCGGCCACAACGTGCGCATGGGCGATTGCCGCATCGGCGCCCGCAGCCTGATCGGCATCGGCTGCGCCATCGCGCCCGGCACCGTCATCGCCGACGACGTCATGCTGGCGGCCGGCGCCACCACCGATCCCGGCCAGCTCCTCGCGGGCGGTCATCTCTGGGGCGGGCGCCCGGCCCGCATCCTCGGCCCCCTCGATTCCGAGAAGCGGGCCATGATGAGCCGCATCGTCGAGGGCTATTGCGAGCACGGCCGCGCCTACAGGCGGCTGCAGGCGGAGAATCCCTGACCGGTCTCAGGCCTCGTCGAACAGGCCGGTCGGCAGGCCGTCCAGGCTCGCGACGTTCTTCTCGCGCCGATACGCGTCGAGCCCCGCCTCGCCCTTGGCGGCGGCCCAGCGGTCGAGGTTGTCCCGCTCGTCGCGGTAGTCGAACAGCGGCACGGCGTAGCCGCACGAGGTCTGCACGAGGTCGATGTCGAGCCGCACGATCTGGCGCGCACCCGGCGGCTCGGCGCCCCCGAACGCCGTCCCGAGGAGCGAGCGGTATCCCGCCCCGCCGCGGGCCAGCACGGTGCCGCGCCCGTAGAGCCGCAGGATCATCGGCAGGCCCTCGAAGGCGCAGAGCATGATCGTCAGCCGGCCGTCGGCCTTCAGGTGCGCGGCCGTCTCGTTGCCGCTGCCGGTCCGGTCGAGATACGCGACCGCGTCGGGGCCGAGGACCCTGAGCGCCTCGGTGCTGCGCGGTGAGACGTTCACCCGCGCGCCCGGCGCCGCCGAGGCCGTGAAGAAGACGCGCTGGCGGGCGATGAAGTCGCTCAGGCGCGCGTCGAGGCTGGGGAATTGCTTGGCCATGGAAATCGTCCGGGCGGGCTCGCCGCGGCTCCTCTACACGGGTGCGGCCCAAAGGCGCACGATGCCGCGCTCACGAAGATCTCGTTCTCTGGATCCTCGATCGCATCCCGGACCGGCCGCGGCAGGTTCGGATCGCCGGCTGCAAACCAGATCAGCGCGTGCGTATCGAGGAGCAGCCTCACGCCTCGCCCCAGGCGCGGCGCTCCTCCTCGGAGAGAGGCTCGAAGAATTCCGGACCGATCCTGAACTTGCCCGCGAAGGCGCCGAAGCGGCGCGGTTTGCGCGCGGAGCGGCGCGCCGGATCGGACGAAGCTTCGGCATCGAGGGCGCTGGCGAGCGCCTCGGCTTCCCGCTCAATGGCCGTGCTCACGCCCGCCCCCCTGAGATCGCGAAGGGCGTCGACGGCCGCGCGGACGGCCTCCTCGCGGATTTCGTCCGCGTCACGCGACGCTTCGTGACCGCGCTCCATGGAAACGCCCTCCTTCGACCCGCCGAACCGACGATGCAGGATGCGCGGTTCCCGTTCAACGGCCGCGGCCTCGGCGAACGATCGATCCTATCCCAGGAACCGCCCGACCAGCATCCGGGCGAGCGCCTCGGGCGGCTCCGGGGTCAGCATGGCGAGCTTGCGGGAGGTCGACAAGGCCGCGAGCCCGTGCAGGGCCGCCCAGAGGGCGGCGACCGCCTGGCGGCGCTCGGCCGGCTCCGGCAGGAGGGGGGCGAGCACCGCGTCGACCGCCGCGAGCGGCTCGGCGAGCGCGTCCGCGTACCAGTCCGGGAAGGCCGCGCCCGGCGCCGTCGCGTAGTCCGAGACGAGGCTCCACAGGGCGGGGTCCGCGGCCACGAAGGCGAGATAGGCATCCGCCAGCGCCAGCGCGTTCTCGCGCGGCGCGGCCTCGGGGCGCGTCGCCCGCGCGAGCGCGGCGCGCAGGCGCCGGAAGGTGCCGGCATTGACCCGCAGCACCACTTGGTCGAGGTCGCCGACCGCGTTGTAGATCGAGTTCGGCGCGTAGCCGATCGCGGCCGCGAGCCGGCGCATGCCGAGCGCGCGCAGGCCGTCCGCGCGCACGATCTCCTCCGCGGCCCGCGTGACGAGGGCGAGGAAGCCCTCGCGGTCGTGCTCGCCGCGGGGGCCGGCGGCGTGGGGTCCGGCGGCAGATCCGGGGCCGGATCGGGAGGGTCGCTTCACCTGATCCTGCCACCTTTCCCCGGCATTCTGGCCCGGCACCCGGGCCGACGTGCGCGGCCACACCCGCCCGCCGGCTTAGATTGCACGACGTGCAAAATCAAGCTTGCGGCCGGATGCGCCCGGACCTAGCTTTTGCACATCGTTCAAATTCGGACGCCGCGCCGGGCGCGGGGGCCGGAATTGACGGTTCACCGATCGGCGGGCAGTCATGCGTCACGCCGTGGAGGGCAGCCATGTTCCGTTCGCTGATGACGGCGCGCCGATTCGCGCCGCTGTTCTGGTGCCAGTTCTTCTCGGCCTTCAACGACAACTTCCTGAAGAACGCGCTCGCCTTCCTGATCCTGTTCAAGGTCGGGCAGGGGGACCACGCGAATTCCGGCGTGCTGATCACGCTGGCGAGCGCGGTCTTCATCGGGCCGTTCTTCATCCTGTCGGGCCTCGGCGGCCAGCTCGCCGACCGCTACGACAAGGCCGTGGTCGCCAGGCGGCTGAAATTCGCCGAGATCTTCGCCGCCGGCATGGCCGTCATCGGCTTCCTGTTCCACTCCGTGCCGGCCCTGTTCGTGGCGCTCGGCCTGTTCGGCACGATCGCGGCCCTGTTCGGGCCGATCAAGTACGGCATCCTGCCCGACCATCTCCGCCGCGAGGAGCTTCCGGCCGGCAACGCGCTGGTCGAGGCCGCGACCTTCCTGGCGATCCTGCTCGGCACCATCGTGGCGGGCCTCGCCATGGCGGCCGGCGGCGACGCCGTGGCCTTCGGCGGCCTGATCATGGGCTTCGCCGTGCTGTGCTGGCTCTCGGCCCGGCTGATCCCGCGGACCGGCGAGGGCGCGCCCGACCTCAGGGTCGACCCGAACGTCGCCCGCTCGACGCTCGCGCTGCTGCGCGACCTCTGGGCGGATACGCGCCTGTGGCGCGGCTCGGTGATCGTGAGCTGGTTCTGGCTGGTCGGCGCGGTGGTGCTGTCGCTGCTCCCCGTCCTGGTCAAGACCGGGCTCAACGGCTCCGAGACCGTGGTGACGCTCCTGCTCGCCACCTTCTCGGTCGGCATCGCGCTGGGCTCGGGCCTGGCCTCCTGGCTCGCGAGCGGGCGCATCGTTCTGCTGCCGACGCCGGTCGGCGCGGTGCTGATGGGCCTGTTCGGCCTCGATCTCGCCTGGACGGTGTCGCAGCTTCCGCCGGTCTCCGGGCCGATGATCGGCGCGGCCGAGTTCCTCGGCAGCGGCACGGGCTTGCGCGTCGGCCTCGACTTCTTCGGCCTCGCGGTGGCGGGCGGCCTCTACATCGTGCCCTCCTTCGCGGCGGTGCAGGCCTGGACCGAGAAGGCCAAGCGCGCCCGGGTGATCGGCGCCGTCAACGTGCTCACCGCCGCCTTCATGGTGGCGGGCACGCTGGCGCTCGCCGCGCTCCAGGGGGCGGGCCTCTCGATGGCCGCGCTGCTGGCCCTCGTGGCCGTGCTCAACCTGGTCGTCGGCGCGGTGATCCTCGCCACTCTGCCGACGAGCCCGTTCCGCGACTTCCTGTCGATCCTGTTCCGGGCCTTCTACCGACTCGAGGTGCGCGGTCTGGAGAATGTCGAGAAGGCGGGCCCGAACGCCATCGTGGCGCTCAATCACGTCTCCTTCCTCGATGCGCCGCTCGCCCTCTCGCTCCTCGAGCAGGAGCCTGTCTTCGCGATCGACCACGGCATCGCGCAACGCTGGTGGGTGAGGCCGTTCCTCAAGGTCACCAAGGCGATGCCGCTCGACCCGACGCGGCCGCTCGCCACCCGCACGCTGATCAACGCGGTCCGGAGCGGCGAGACGCTGATCATCTTCCCCGAGGGGCGGCTTACCGTGACCGGGAGCCTGATGAAGGTCTACGACGGTGCCGGCCTCATCGCCGACAAGTCGGGCGCCATGGTGGTGCCGGTGCGCATCGAGGGGCTGGAGCAGACCGCCTTCTCGCGCCTGTCCCGCGCCCAGGTGCGCCGCCGCTGGTGGCCGAAGGTGACCGTGACGGTGCTGGAGCCGGTGAGGCTCTCGGTCGCGCCCGAGCTGAAGGGCAAGGCGCGGCGCCAGGCGGCGGGGGCGGCCCTCTACGGCATCATGTCGGACCTCGTCTTCCGCACCACCGACATCGAGCGCGGCCTGATGGAGGCCCTGATCGAGGCGGGCGAGCGCCACGGCTGGCGCCGCATGGCGCTGGAGGACCCGGTCACCGGCAGGCTCTCCTACGGCCGCCTCGTGACGGGCGCCAACATCCTGGCCCGCAAGCTGATGCCGCTCGCCGAGGCCGGCAGGCCCGTCGGGGTGATGCTGCCGAACGCCAACGGCGCGGCCGTCACCTTCTTCGCGCTGGCCTCGGCGGGGCGGGTGCCCGCCATGATCAACTTCTCGGCCGGCCCCGCCAACGTGCTCTCCGCCTGCCGGACGGCCGAGATCCGCACGATCCTGACCTCCCGCGCCTTCATCGAGAAGGGCCGGCTCGGACCCCTCGTCGAGGCGATCCGCGGGGCCGTCGACCTCGTCTATCTCGAGGACGTGCGCGCCTCGGTGAGCCTCGCCGACAAGGTCCGGGGGTTCCTGGCGCCCCGCAAGCCCCTCGTGGCGCGCCGGGGCGGCGACCCCGCCGCGATCCTGTTCACCTCCGGCTCCGAGGGCACCCCGAAGGGCGTGGTGCTCGCCAACCGCAACATGCTGGCCAACACCGCGCAGGCCGCCGCCCGCATCGATTTCGGCCGCACCGACAAGGTCTTCAACGTGCTGCCCGTCTTCCACGCCTTCGGGCTGACGGTCGGGCTCGTCCTGCCGCTGGTCTCGGGCGTGCCGGTCTATCTCTACCCCTCGCCCCTGCACTACCGGATCGTGCCGGAGCTGATCTACGGCTCGAACAGCACCATCCTGTTCGGCACCGACACGTTCCTGGCCGGCTACGCGCGCGCCGCCCACGCCTACGACCTGCGCTCGCTGCGCTACGTGCTGGCCGGGGCCGAGGCCGTGAAGGATTCGACCCGGCGCGTCTGGGCGGAGAAGTTCGGGCTGCGCATCCTCGAGGGCTACGGCGTCACCGAGTGCGGGCCGGTGCTCGCGCTCAACACCCCGATGTTCAACCGCTTCGGCACGGTCGGCCGGCTGATGCCCGGCATGGAGGCGCGGCTCGAGCCCGTGCCCGGGATCGAGACGGGCGGCCGCCTGTTCGTGCGGGGCCCGAACGTCATGCTGGGCTACCTCCGGGCGGAGAAGCCCGGCGTGCTGGAGCCGCCGGAGGCCGGCTGGCACGATACCGGCGACATCGTGGCGATCGACGAGGCGGGCTTCATCGCCATCAGGGGGCGGGCCAAGCGCTTCGCCAAGGTCGCCGGCGAGATGGTCTCGCTCGCCGGGATCGAGGCGCTCGCCGCCGACCTCTGGCCGGACGCCCCCAGCGCGGCGGCGGCGGTGCCGGATGCCCGCAAGGGCGAGCGGCTCATCCTGTTCACCGAGCGGAAGGGGGCGACACGGGCCGAGTACCAGGCCTTCGCGCGCGGCCGCGGCGCCACCGAGATCGCGATCCCCGCCGAGGTGGTGGTGCTGGAGCGCATCCCGATGCTCGGCACCGGCAAGGTCGACCAGGTCGGCGTCGCGCGGCTCGCCCGCGAGCGGGCGGAGGCGGTCGAGGCGGCGTGAGGGGACGCCGTGCCCCTCGCGGGGAGCGGCGGCCTATCCCCGCAAGTCCCTCACCGCCTCCGCCAGCGCGTCGACCTGCGCCTCGTCATGCGCGGCCGAGAGCGCGATGCGCAGGCGGGCGGTGCCGGCGGGCACCGTCGGCGGGCGGATGGCCACGACGAGGAAGCCGCGCTCCTCGAGCGCCGCCGAGAGCGCGAGCGCGGCCCCGGCCTCGCCGACCAGCACCGGCACCACGGCGCTCTCGGCCTCTTCCAGGCCGAGGCGGGCGGTGAGGCGCCGGGCGAGCGCGAGCGGGCGGGCCGCCCGCTCCGGCTCGGATTCCAGGATGTCGAGGGCGGCGAGCGCCGCCGCGGCCGAGGCCGGAGGCAGGCCCGTCGTGTAGACGAAGCTGCGGGCCCGGCTCGTCAGGAGGTCGATGACGGCCGCGCTCGCGCAGACGTAGCCGCCGTAGGAGCCGAGGCTCTTCGAGAGGGTACCCATCTCGAGCGGCGCCCGCGCCCCGGCCTCGACCACGCCGAGGCCGTGCGCGTCGTCGACGAGGGTCCAGGCGTCGAATTCCTCCGCGAGCGCCAGAATCCCGGGAAGCGGCGCCCGGTCGCCGTCCATGCTGAAGACGCGCTCGGTGAGGATCAGGGCCCGCCTGTGCCGGCCCCTGTGCCGGTCGAGCAGGCACCCGAGGTCAGCGAGATCGTTGTGGCCGAAGCGCACCACCTCGGCGCCCGAGATCCGCGCCCCCGCCCACAGGCACGAATGCGAGAGCGCGTCGGCCAGCACGAGGTCGCTCGGGCCGACGAGGGCCGGGGTGATGCCGAGATTGGCCAGGTACCCGCTGCCGAAGACGAGGGCCGCCTCCTTGCCCTTGTGGCGGGCGAGCCGTTCCTCCAGCTCCGCGAGCAGCGGGTGGTTGCCCGTGACGAGGCGCGAGCCGCCGGCCCCGGCCCCGTAGCGCGCGGCGGCAGCTTGCGCCGCCGCGATCACGCGCGGATCGTTGGCGAGCCCGAGATAGTCGTTGCACGAGAACGAGACCAGGCGCCGCCCGTCGCGCTCGGCCACCGCGCCCGTGCCCCGGAGCGTGGGCCTGAGGCGGCGGCGCAGGGTGCCGGCATCGAGCTCGGCGAGCTTCGCCCGCGCGAAGGATTCGAGGCTGGAGGCGTTCGGATCGATCATGCGGCCTGAAGGCTCCCGCCGGAGCCGGGATGTCAAGACGCCCCGCTTGACCGCGCCGGCGCCTGCCCGCATTCCGGTCCCGATGCCCGCGCGCGATACCCATCTCTGGCGGCCCTACACGCAGATGAAGGGGGCGATCCCTCCGCTCGAGGCCGTGCGCACCCACGGCAGCCGCATCGTGCTCGCCGACGGGCGCGAGCTCGTCGACGGCATCGCCTCGTGGTGGACGGCGGTGCACGGCTACAACCATCCCCACATCCGCCAGGCGCTCGTCGCCCAGGCCGAGGCGATGCCGCACGTGATGTTCGGCGGCCTCACGCACGCGCCGGCCGAGCGGCTGGCGGCCCGCCTCGCCGCCCTGCTGCCGGGGGACCTCGACCACGTCTTCTTCACGGATTCGGGCTCGGTCGCCGTCGAGGTCGCCCTCAAGATGGCGGTGCAGCTCTGGATCAACCGCGGCGTCCCCGGCCGCACCCGGATCCTCGCCTTCCGGGAGGGCTACCACGGCGACACGCTCGGCGCGATGTCGGTCTGCGACCCCGAGGAGGGCATGCACCGCCGCTTCGGCGCTTACCTGCCGGCCCAGCTCTTCTGCGACCTGCCGCGCGACGCCGGCACGACGGCCGCCCTCGACGCCGCGCTCGCCCGCCACCGCGGCGAACTCGCGGCCGTCATCGTCGAGCCGCTGGTGCAGGGGGCGGGCGGCATGCGCATGCACACGCCCGAGACGCTCGCCGCGATCGGCCGGCTCGCCCGCCGCCACGGCCTGCCCCTCATCCTCGACGAGATCTTCACGGGATTCGGGCGCACCGGCACCCTGTTCGCCTGCGAGCAGGCGGGCCTCGTGCCCGACATCCTGTGCCTGTCGAAGGCGCTGACCGGGGGCACGCTGGCGCTCGCCGCCACGGTCGCGTCCGCGGAGGTGTTCGCGGGGTTCTGGTCGGACGACCCGGCCGCGGCGCTCATGCACGGGCCGACCTTCATGGCGAACCCGCTCGCCTGCGCGGCCGCCAACGCGAGCCTCGACCTGTTCGAGACCGAGCCCCGCCTCGATCAGGCCCGCGCCATCGGCGCCCGCCTCGCGGACGGGCTCGAACCCCTGCGGGGCCGGCCCGGCATCCGGGATGTCCGTACGCTGGGCGCCATCGGGGTGGTGCAGTTCGGGCGGGCGCCCGACCTCGCGGATCTGAAGCGCCGCCTCGTCGCGCGCGGCACCTGGGTACGCCCCTTCGGCGACATCCTCTACCTCACGCCCGCGCTCACCATCGGCCCGGCCGATCTCGACCACCTGATCGCGAGCGTCGCCGCCGCGGCGCGG
The DNA here is from genome assembly GCF_037106235.1 of Methylobacterium nigriterrae. Lineage (NCBI taxonomy): Bacteria > Pseudomonadati > Pseudomonadota > Alphaproteobacteria > Hyphomicrobiales > Methylobacteriaceae > Methylobacterium > Methylobacterium nigriterrae. The sequence continues at coordinate 70,833 of NZ_JBAWTG010000003.1, forward strand.
GAATGCGCGGCCGCCTGAGGAGGGCACTGCAACCCGGACGCGGCTTCCACAGTTGGGCTTTCGACGCGGTTCGCGCCGGGGCCGACCCCCTCCCAGGCGAGCCGCTGCGCTGGAGCCGGAGGACGCACATCGTGACGGACGAGACGACGAGCCCCGAGGAGGACCGGCCCGTAATTCTCCTCGTCGAGGATGAGGCGCTGACCATCATGGACCTCGGCGACGTGCTGGAGAGCGGCGGCTACGACACCGTACAATGCGCCTCCGCCGAGCGGGCGCTCAGCATCCTGCAGGCCCGCCCCGACATCTGCGGCCTCGTGACCGACGTGGAGCTCTCGGGCCGCACCAACGGCTTCGACCTCGCGAACTCGGTCGCGGAGGCGCGCCCGCAACTGCCCATCGTGATCGTCTCGGGACGCGCGGCGCCCGACCCCGAGCGGATGCCGGCCGGCGCCCGCTTCATCGCGCGCCCCTGCAGCGGCGAGGACATCCTGGACCAGCTGCGGCGCCTGCTGCCCTGCTGACGGCCGGCGCGGACCTGCGCCTGTCATCTCACCTTCACACGAGCGCGTCACATGCCGTCCTGGCCGAGACCCGGCGCCCATCGTGCACCGGGGCTTTTCGGCTTGGATTGCGAGTTGGATTTCGAGCCGGAGGCCGGGGTTCCGGTCGCGGGCGCGGCGTGAGAGGGTGTGGGTCATGTCAGCGGCTGAAGACCATCCGGCGGCCGCGAGCAACGGCGATGTCCCGACGATGCAGGCGAACGGCAAGGCTCGGCCCGGCAGGGAGACTGGCAAGGAAACCGGCAGGGATTCCGGGAAGGACCCGGTAAAGGGGGTCAAGGAAGGCGGCGCCAAGGAGGCCGGCAAGCGCCTGCGCCCGCCCGGCGCCAAGAGCGTGGGCTGGGCCCTCGTCCAGGCCGCCCGGCTCCACCGCTCCCGCATCGGCGACCGGCTCGCCGCCCTCAACCTCTTCGCCGGCCAGGAGCAGGTGGTGCAGGCGCTCGCGGCCGCCGGCACCATGACGATGGGCGACCTTGCCGCGACCCTGCGTGTGCGCCCGCCCACCGCCTCGAAGACGATCTCGCGGCTCGCCGCCCTCGGCTTCGTCGAGCGCCGCGCGGAGGCCGGCGACGGCCGCATCGTGCGCGTCCGCCTCACGGAAGCGGGTCTCGCCAAGGCGGCGGCGATCGAGCGCCTGTGGGACGAGGTCGAATCCGAGCTCCTCGACGGGTTCGACAACAAGGAGCGGCGCCGCCTGCGCAAGCTCCTGCGCAAGGCCGCCCGCAACCTCGCGGAGGCCGCCGGCGTCACCGGCCACGAGCCCGAGGCGGAGATCGACGGCGACGAGGACGAGCCGGAGTCCGGCCTGATCGCCCCGGGCGGCGCGGCGGTCGCGCCGTTCTGACGGGACCGGATCCGCGGCGCGCGACGCGATCAGGGCGCGGCCGGCCGCCTGAACGGCCGGCCGCGGACGGCTCAGCGGTGATGCCGGCGGTGCCGGTAATGGCGGTGCGAGCGCATGTTCGTCCGGTAGGCGCGCCGGCCCGGATCGATGCCGAGCGCGCCGTTGACGGTGCCGACCGCGCCGCCGACCGCGCCGCCCACGACGCCGCCGACCGGGCCCGCGACGCGGTCGCCCTCCGCCGCGCCGCGGCGGATGCCGCCGGGCAGCCCCTGGGCCTCGGCGGCGCCGGACAGGGTGAGGGCCGACAGGGCCAGCGTGGCGGCGAGCAGAACGCGTCTCATGGCGGAATTCCTCGTGTCGTTGTCTCGCTTCTCGAGGCCGCGCCGCGGGACGGCGCGCCGGAAGGTCGCGGATTCAACGGCCGAGCTTGAAAAAGGTGGCATGCGCAAGCGGAAGCTCCGCGCCCGCTGTGAATACGCATCGGCGCCGGCGCTACCTGCGCGCTGGCGTCCGGCCTGTGCCGCTGATAGAAGCGCCTCCCATGCGCGCCCTCTGCGACTCGCGCGGCCTGCGCCGCCGCACCCGAATTACGGGCCCGGCCTCCGTGTGAGGGCCCGCGCTCGCGCGCAGGCCTTCCGGATGCCGGGAGAGCGAATGCCGCCGGCGCGATCCGCCGGCCTCGATGCCCCGCCCGCCGAGCGCGCCGATTCCTGATCCGAAGACGCCTGATCCCATGAGCGACACGACCGACGCCCGCGACTACTCGCAGACCCTGTTCCTGCCCCGCACCGAGTTCCCGATGCGGGCCGGTCTCCCCGTGCGCGAGCCGCACCTCCTGGAGCGCTGGGCGCGAATCGACCTCTACGGCCGCATCCGGCGGGCGGCCGCGGGGCGGCCGAAATTCGTGCTGCACGACGGCCCGCCCTACGCCAACGGCAACATCCATATCGGCACGGCGCTCAACAAGATCCTCAAGGACGTGATCGTCCGCAGCCAGGGCGCGCTCGGGCACGACGCCAACTACGTGCCGGGCTGGGACTGCCACGGCCTGCCGATCGAGTGGAAGATCGAGGAGCAGTACCGCGCCAAGGGCCGCAACAAGGACGAGGTGCCGGTGATCGAGTTCCGGCAGGAGTGCCGGACCTTCGCGGCCCACTGGCTCGACGTCCAGCGCGAGGAGTTCAAGCGCCTCGGCGTCACCGGCGACTGGGACCATCCCTACGCGACCATGGCCTTCCCGGCCGAGGCCGCGATCGCGCGCGAGCTCATGACCTTCGCGATGACGGGCCAGCTCTACCGCGGCTCGAAGCCGGTGATGTGGTCGGTGGTGGAGAAGACGGCGCTCGCCGAGGCCGAGGTCGAGTACGAGGACCACGTCAGCGACACCATCTTCGCGGCCTTCCCGATCCGCGAGGGCGCCGAGGGCGACCTCGCGGGCACCCGCATCGTGATCTGGACGACGACGCCCTGGACCATCCCCGGCAACCGCGCGGTAGCCTACTCGCGCAAGGTCGCCTACGGCCTCTACCGCGTCATGGGGGCCGCGGACGACAACTGGGCCAAGACCGGCGACGCCTTCATCCTCGCCGACACGCTGGCCGCCGGCGTCCTCTCGGCGGCCCGCGTCGAGGCGCACGAGCGGGTGCGCGACGTCGGGCCCGAGGAGCTCGCCGGCCTCACGCTGTCGCACCCGCTCGGCGGGCACGTTGCCGGCTACGACTTCCCGGTCCCGCTCCTTGAGGGCGAGCACGTCACCGAGGAGGCCGGCACCGGCTTCGTGCACACCGCGCCCGGACACGGCCGCGAGGATTTCGAGCTGTGGATGGCCAGCGGCCGGATGCTGGCGCAGCGCGGCATCGACGCGCGCATCCCCTACACGGTCGATGCGGACGGCGCGCTGACCGCGGAGGCCCCCGGTTTCACGGGAAAACTCGTTCTTAACCATAAGGGCGAGAAGGGCGACGCCAACAAGGCCGTGATCGCGGCGCTGACCGAGGCCGGAAACCTCATCGCCCGCGGCGTGCTGCGGCACAGCTACCCGCATTCCTGGCGCTCGAAGAAGCCCGTCATCTTCCGCAACACGCCGCAATGGTTCATCGCCCTCGACAGGCCGGTGGCGGCGCTCGGCAACCAAACCTTGCGGGAGGTGGCGCTCAAGGCCATCGACGAGACGCAATGGGTGCCGCCCCAGGGAAAGAACCGCATCAACGGCATGGTGGAGAACCGGCCCGACTGGGTGGTCTCGCGCCAGCGCGCCTGGGGCGTGCCGATCACGGTGTTCGTGAAGCGTGGCACCAGCGAGGTGCTGCGTGACGAGCGCGTCAACGCCCGCATCCTCGACGCCTTCGCGGCGGAGGGGGCGGATGCCTGGTTCACGGACGCGGACGGCGCCCGCTTCCTCGCGCCCGACCACGACCCGGCGGAGTACGAGAAGGTGACGGACGTCCTCGACGTCTGGTTCGATTCGGGCTCGACCCACGCCTTCGTCCTCGACGACCCCGAGGCCTTCCCGGGGCTTGCCGGCGTGCGCCGGAAGCGCGACGGCGGCGCGGACACGGTGATGTACCTCGAGGGCTCCGACCAGCACCGGGGCTGGTTCCAGTCCTCGCTGCTCGAATCGGCCGGCACGCGGGGCCGCGCGCCCTACGACATCGTGCTCACCCACGGCTTCGTCCTCGATCCGAAGGGGCTGAAGATGTCGAAGTCGAAGGGCAACGTCGTCGCGCCGCAGAACGTCATCAAGGATTCGGGCGCCGACATCCTGCGCCTCTGGGTGGCGGCCTCGGACTATGCCGACGACCTGCGGATCGGGCCCGAGATCATCAAGACCTTCGCGGAGACCTACCGGAAGCTGCGCAATTCGCTCCGCTGGATGCTCGGCTCGCTCGCCCACCGGGTGCCGGGCGAGGACGTGGCGCTCTCCGGCATGCCGGAATTGGAGCGCTTCATCCTGCACCGCCTCTCCGAGCTCGACGGCGAGATCCGCGAGGCCTACCGGACCTTCGACACGAAGCGGGTGGTGGCGCTGCTGAACGGCTTCATGACGGGCGACCTCTCGGCCTTCTACTTCGACGTCCGCAAGGACACGCTCTACTGCGATCCGATTTCCTCGACGGCGCGGCGCGCGGCGCTCCAGGTCATCGACGAGGCCTTCCGGCGGGTCACGATCTGGCTCGCCCCGGTTCTCGCCTTCACGGCCGAGGAGGCGTGGCTGGAGCGCTACCCGTCGCAGGACGGCTCCGTGCACCTGCACACCCTGCCGGACACGCCCGCGGATTGGCGCGACGACGCCTTGGCCGCGCGCTGGCAGAAGATCCGGCGGGTGCGGCGCGTGGTGACCGGGGCGCTCGAGATCGAGCGGGCGCAGAAGCGCATCGGCGCGAGCCTGGAGGCGGCGCCCACGGTCTCCATCGCCGATCCCGATCTCCTCGGGGCGCTCGACGGCATCGACTTCGCGGAGGTCTGCATCACCTCCGGCATCCGCGTCGAGGCGGGCGAGGGCCCGGCCGACGCCTTCCGGCTCGACGAGGTGCGGGGCGTCGCGGTGGTTCCGGCGCCGGCGCCGGGCCGCAAATGCGCCCGGTCCTGGCGCGTCACCCCGGATGTCGGGATGGACCGGGACTATCCCGACGTGACCCCGCGCGACGCGCAGGCGCTGCGGGAATGGGACGCGGCGCACGGGTCCGCGAGCGCGGCGTGAGGGCGGGGCGGACGAGCGCCGGGCGCCACCGCGACGGAGCCGGTCTCGGCGCGGACTCGACCTCTCCCGCTCGGGAGAGGCGGCGCGTCGCGTCGGCCGGGTGCCGCCCATGACCCCCTTCCGGCTCGGCCTCGCGGCGCTCGCCGCCACGCTCGCGCTCGACCAAGCCTCGAAGCTCTGGCTCTACCTCGGCACGGACCTCGTGCTGACGCAGCCCTGGCGCCTCGGCCCCTTCGTGGAACTCGTGGTGGTATGGAACCGGGGCGTGTCCTACGGCCTGTTCCAGCAGGAGGCCGGGCTCGGGCGCTGGCTCCTCGTGGCGCTCTCGGTCGCGGCGGCGCTGGCCCTCGGCCTCTGGATGCGCCGCGCCGGCTCGCGGCTCCTCGGCCTCGCGCTCGGGCTGATCGCCGGCGGCGCGCTCGGCAACGCCGTCGACCGGGCCGCCTACGGCGCCGTGTTCGACTTCGTGCACCTCTCGGCCCTGCCCTGGTTCCCCTACGTCTTCAACCTGGCCGATGCCGCGATCAGCGCGGGCGTGGTCGGGCTGATCCTCGACAGCCTGATGCCCGAGAAGGGGCGCGCCCTGCCCGACAACCCGAGCGGGACCCTGCCGCCCGTGTGATGCGTAAACCACATCGGCGCTCTCTCACCGGGGGAGGCTGGTGCAGCGCAGCCAAGGCGCCATACGATCGCCCGAAACCGGGATCAGGCCGGACGGGTCGGATCAGGTCGCCCGCGCTGGCGACTGCTCGGGACCCCGAAGGCGGGGCGCGGGCCCCGGCCGGAACCTGTGGGGCGCCATGACCCGGTATCGCCAGATCCTTCTCATCTCCGTCGCGGGGCTTCTCGTCTCCGGTGCCGCCCAGGCCCAGCAGCGCGGCGAACTGATGCGCGACACGCTGAGCACGCTCGGCCTGATCGAGAAGGAGCAGCCCGCGATCAACTACCACGAGCGCCCGCCGCTGGTGATGCCGCCCAAGCTCGACGGCAAGCCCCTGCCCGCGCCGCGCCCCCGGGCCGCCTCGCCGCAATGGCCCAAGGAGCCGGAGGTGGCGCAGCGCGAGCGCGACGAGCAGGAGCGCCGCGCGCCCCGCGGCAGCCAGATGCAGGGCCGCTACAACGACAACAACGCCACCGCCTCGATCGACGAGATGCGCTCGGGCCGCCGCGCCGGCGCGCAGATCCCGACCGAGAACGAGCGGAAGCCCGGCGACAACAGCCGCGATTCCTTCTGGCTCAACCCGTTCGAGCTGATGAAGGGCGTCGGCCAGGAGAAGACCGAGCCGTCCATCGCCGAGCCCTCGCGCGACATGCTGACGGATCCCCCCACCGGATACCGCAAGGCCCCCCGCAAGGTGGTGACGACGAACAGCGATCCGATCAACAATGCGAGCCGGGAACGGGAAGAAGCGGATCCCGGTGTCTATCTACGCTCGCAGGGACGTTGATCCCGCGGGCCGGATCGGCCCCGGAGCGGCCCCGGCATAGGATCGGGTACGCGTCTTGCCCCGCCCGAGCACCCGGACCCGCGCCGCGGGGCTTCAAGTCAGGAACGGACGGCTCTCCCCGGAGGACCGCACGAAGGACACCAGAATGCACCTGTTCAGGAAGGCCCCCGCCCGCTTCTCCACCCGCGTCGAGGCCCATGCCGGACGCCTGGAGGCCGCGCCCTTCGGGCGCTCGGAGGCCGGCGGGCCGGAAGTCTCCTCCTACACCCTCGACAACGGCCTCGACGTGGTGGTCGTGCCCGACCACCGCGCGCCCGTCGTCACCCACATGATCTGGTACCGCAACGGCTCGGCCGACGACCCGCTCGGCCGCTCCGGCATCGCCCATTTCCTCGAGCACCTGATGTTCAAGGGCACCGAGCAGCATCCCGTGGGTGCCTTCTCGAAGGCGGTGTCGGGGCTCGGCGGCCAGGAGAACGCCTTCACGAGCTACGATTACACGGCCTATTTCCAGCGCGTCGCCCGCGACCATCTCAAGACCATGATGGCGTTCGAGTCCGACCGGATGACCGGCCTCGTCCTCGACGACGCCGTGGTGGCGCCCGAGCGCGACGTGGTGCTGGAGGAGCGCCGCATGCGGGTCGAGACCGACCCCTCCGCCCAGCTTTCCGAGGCGATGGCGGCCTCGCTGTTCGTGCACCATCCCTACGGCATCCCGATCATCGGCTGGATGCACGAGATCGAGGAGCTCAACCGCGAGCACGCCCTCGACTACTACAGGCGCTTCTACACGCCCGAGAACGCCATCCTGGTGGTGGCCGGCGACGTGACGCCCGACGAGGTGCGCCGCCTCGCCGAGGGCACCTACGGCCGCGTGGCGCCGCAGGGCGCGCGGCCGCGGCGCCTGCGCGCCCGCGAGCCGGAGCCGAAGGCGCTCCGCCGCCTCAGCGTCGCCGATCCCAAGGTCGAGCAGCCGACCCTGCAGCGCCTCTACCTCACCCCCTCCTGCATGACCGCCCGCGACGGCGAGTGCCACGCGCTGGAGCTGCTGGCCGAGGTGCTCGGCGGCGGCGCCACCTCCTACCTCTACCGCAAGCTCGTGATGGAGCTCGGCCTCGCGGTGAATGCGGGCGCCTGGTACATGGGCTCGGCCATCGACGACACCCGCTTCTCCGTCTACGCGGTGCCGGCCGAGGGCGTCGGGCTGGAGCGGCTGGAGGAGGAGGTCGACCGGGTGCTGCGCCGCGCCCCCGCCGAGGCCCTCGATGCCGAGGCGATCGAGCGGGCCAAGACCCGGCTCGTGGCCGAGACGGTCTATTCCTCCGACAGCCAGTCCTCGCTCGCGCGCATCTTCGGCTCGGCGCTGGCCATCGGCGAGACCATCGACGAGGTCCGCCGCTGGCCCGTCGACATCGAGGCCGTCTCGCGGGAGCGCCTCGCGGCGGTGGCCGAGCGCTACCTGACCCCGGCCCGCTCCGTGACCGGCACCCTCATCAAGACCCGCGATCCCGACGCGCCGCGGGCCCTGGCGGCGGAGTGAGAGCCGCCCGACCCGACATTTCCGGCCCGCGGCCCCGGCCGCGGATCCGCACAAGAACAACGAGGTTCCCATGAACTTGGCCGAGACTGCCACCCGCACCGCAACCTCCCCGGCCCAGGCGCAGCCCATCGCGACGACCGGCGGCATCGAGGCGTGGCACGTCGAGTCCCCCGTGGTCCCGATGATCGCGCTCGCCTTCACCTTCGAGGGCGGGGCCGCGCAGGATCCGGAGGGCAAGGCCGGCTGCGCGCAGCTGCTGGCGCGCCTCCTCGACGAGGGCGCGGGCGATCTCGGCTCGGACGCCTTCCAGGAGCGGCTCGCGGCCCGCGCCATCGAGCTCTCGTTCCATGCCGGGCCCGACGCCGTCGGCGGCTCGCTCAAGATGCTCGTCAAGCACGCCGACGAGGCGGTCGAGCTCCTGGCGCTGGCGCTCGCCAAGCCCCGCTTCGACCCCGACGCCGTCGAGCGGGTGCGCGCCCAGGCCATCGCGGGCCTGCGCTACCAGCAGAACGATCCCGGCGTGCGGGCCTCGCGCCGCTTCTTCCGGGAGGCCTTCGCGGGCCACCCCTACGGCCGCCCCTCCTCGGGCACGATCGAGAGCCTCGCGGCCATCACTCGCGACGACCTCCTGGCGATGCATGCCCGGCTGATCGGCCGCGGCGCCGTGAAGGTCGCGGCGGTGGGCGCGATCGATGCCGCGCGCCTCGCCGAGGCCCTGAACCGCGCCTTCGGCGCCCTGCCGGAGGCCGGCACCCTGCAGGCCGTGCCTCGCACGAGCGTGCAGGATCTCGGGCGCCGCGTCGTCGTCGACCTCGACGTGCCGCAATCCGTGATCCGCTTCGGCATGGCGGGCGTGGCCTGGCGCGACCCGGACTTCATCCCGGCCTACGTGCTGAACCATGTCCTCGGCGGAGGCGCCTTCACGTCGCGCCTGTTCCAGGAGGTGCGCGAGAAGCGCGGCCTCGCCTACTCGGTCGGCACCTCGCTGGTCAGCCACCGCGCCGCCGCCATGACCTGGGGCTACACGGCCACCAAGAACGAGCGCGTCGGCGAGGCCCTCGCGGTGATCGGCGACGAGATCGGCCGCCTGATCACGGACGGGCCCTCGGACGAGGAGCTGCAGAAGGCCAAGGACTACCTGACGGGCTCCTACGCCCTCGGCTTCGACACCTCGACCAAGATCGCCCACCAGCTCGTGCAGATCGCCTTCGAGGGCCTCGGCATGGACTACATCGCTCGGCGCAACGCCATGGTGGCGGCGGTGACGCAGGCCGACATCCGCCGCGCCGCCGGCCGCACCTTCGTGGACGGCCGGATGCTGGTCGTCGCCGCCGGCCGGCCGACCGATTTCTGAGAAGGGCGCGGGGTCACCTCTCCCGTTCAGGAGAGGGGCTGCGTCGCGCGTGCGGGGCTGTCGCCCGTCGCGATGCGCGGAAGCAGGTTAGCCCGCGCGGGGGAAGGGCCTCGCCCTTCCGCCGCCGCGCCCGCGACCCATCCGCGGGGCTCCGAGCCCCGCAGCGGAGACGCCGCGATGCACCTCACCGGCCTGCACCACCTCACTGCCGTCACGGCGCGGGCGGCGGACAATTTCGCCTTCTACACCCGCGTCCTCGGCCTGCGGCTCGTCAAGAAGACGGTGAACCAGGACGACGTCTCGGCCTACCACCTGTTCTATGCCGACGCCCGCGCCTCGCCGGGCACGGATCTCACCTTCTTCGACTGGCCGGCTCCCCCTGAGCGGCGGGGCGCGAACAGCATCGTGCGCACCGGCCTGCGGGTGGCGGGCGAGGGGGCGATCGACTGGTGGCGCGAGCACCTCGCGCGCCAGGGCGTCGCGCACGCGGCCCCGGCCGAGCGCGACGGGCGCCTCACGCTCGATTTCGAGGACGGGGAGGGTCAGCGCTTCAGCCTGGTGGACGATGGCGGCGCCGGCGAGGCCCATCCCTGGGCGGGAAGCCCCGTGCCGGCCGCGCGCCAGATCCGGGGGCTCGGCCCGGTGCGCCTCGCGGTGGCGGTGCCGGACCGCACCGAGGCCGTGCTGACCGAGATCCTCGGCATGCGCCGCGACCGGACCTTCGCGCTGCCCGAGGGCGAGGTGCGGGTCTATGCCATGGGCGAGGGCGGCGCCGGCGCCGAGCTGCAGGTGATCGCCGACGCCTCCGCGCCCGCGCGCCAGGGTGCGGGCGCCGTGCACCACGTCGCCTTCCGCATCCCGGACGGCGATTACGGCGCTTGGGCCGACCGCCTGAAGGAGCACCGCATGCCCTCGAGCGGGCCGATCGACCGCTTCTACTTCCGCAGCCTCTACTTCCGCGAGCCGAACGGCATCCTGTTCGAGATCGCCACGGACGGACCGGGCTTCACGGCCGACGAGCCTCTCGACGCGCTCGGGACACGCCTCGCCCTGCCGCCCTTCCTCGAGCCGCGCCGGGCCGAGATCGAAGCCGGCCTGAAGCCGCTGTGAAGATCGCCGGCCGTCGGGCGCAAGTTTTGGGAGCCGTTCCGGACAATCGTGTCATCCCGCACCCGCGGCGCTGCCATGCCTTGACGGGTGTGCTGCAGGTGCGAGAAGACGCGGCAAAAGCCGCGAGATTCGGGGAAACCTTCGTCGATGAGCAAGTACAATGAGGAGCGGGTCCTGAGCGTCCATCACTGGACGGAGACGCTCTTCTCGTTCCGCACGACGCGCGATCCGTCGTTCCGCTTCCGCAACGGCGAGTTCACGATGATCGGCATCGAGGTCGAGGGCCGACCCCTGCTGCGCGCCTACTCGGTGGTCTCGGCCAATTACGAGGAGGAACTGGAGTTCTTCTCCATCAAGGTGCCGAACGGCCCGCTCACCTCCAAGCTCCAGCACCTCAAGGTCGGCGACCCGATCATGGTCGGCAAGAAGCCGACCGGCACGCTGGTGCTCGACAACCTGATGCCGGGCCGCCACCTCTATCTCCTCGGCACCGGCACCGGGCTCGCGCCCTTCATGTCGATCATCAAGGATCCCGAGACCTACGACCGTTTCGAGAAGGTGGTGCTGGTGCACGGCTGCCGGCAGGTGTCGGAGCTCGCCTACGGCGAGACGATCACCCAGGACCTGCCGAACCACGAGTTCCTGGGCGAGATGATCAGCCGGCAGCTGGTCTATTACCCGACCGTGACGCGCGAGCCGTTCCGCAACCGGGGCCGCATCACCGACCTGATGGTGTCGGGCAAGCTGTTCTCCGATGTCGGCCTGCCCGAGATGTCGGTCGAGGCCGACCGGTTCATGCTGTGCGGCTCGCCTGAGATGATCCGCGACACCCGCGAGCTCCTCACCAGCCGCGGCTACGAGGAGGGCAACCACGGCGAGGGCGGCCACTACGTCATCGAGAAGGCCTTCGTCGAGAAGTGAGCCCGCAGAGCCGGTCCGCGCTCTTCGTCGCCGGGGCCGGCACCGAGATCGGCAAGACCTACGTCACCGCGGCGCTCGTCCGGCAGCTGCGGGCCTCCGGTCGCCGGGTGCGCGCCCTGAAGCCGCTCGCGAGCGGCGTGCCGCCCATCGATGATCCGGACTTCGCCGGGAGCGACACCGGCCGGCTTCTGGCCGCGCAGGGCCTGGCCCTCACCCCCGAGACCGTGGCGGCCTGCTCGCCCTGGCGCTTTGCCGCGCCGCTCGCCCCCGACCTCGCCGCGGCGCTCGAGGGACGCGCGCTCGCCCTCGACGACCTCGTCGCCTGGTGCGCGGGCGAGATCGCGGCGGCCGGGCCCGGCACGGCCGTGCTGATCGAGGGGGTCGGCGGGCTGATGAGCCCGATCGCCGAGGCCGCCACCGGCCTCGACTGGCTGAGGGCGCTCGGCCTGCCCGCGCTCCTCGTCTCCGGCTCCTATCTCGGGGCGATCAGCCACGCGCTCACGGCGATCGAGACGCTGCGCCGCCACGCGGTTCCCCTCGCCCTGGTCGCGGTGAGCGAGAGCGCCGGCGCGCCGACCCCGCCCGAGACCGTCGCGGGGGCCATCGCGCGCCACGCGGGTGTGCCCGTCGCCTGCCTGCGCCGGGGACGGGGCTGGCCGGAGGGCGTTCCCGCGCCGGTCTGATACGGCATCCGCTCGATCCCTTCGGTCTTGGTGCGGGGTCCTACCTTCCCCCTCATCCTGAGGTGCCGCAGTGCAGCGGAGGCCTCGAAGGAGGGTACCGGGGAGCGCAGGGGCCACTGGAGGCCTCCTTCGAGGCCGCTGACGCGGCGCTTCAGGATGAGGTCGAGGGTGGGACGCTCAACGCCGAACCGAAGGGATCAACCGGCCACGGTCTGAGACGCCGGGATCCGCATCGCGGAGACATGATCCGGATTTCGCGGGACGGCCTGAGACACGAGCCCGTGAGTGTCGCCGCGCGGTGCCGAAAGCGCGCTGGACGGCGTTATCCTGGTTTCTACCTTGGCGAGGAACAGCCAAGCCGCAATCGGGCAGCCTCGATCCCGCCGGAGGGCCAGCCGTGAGCCACGTTGAAGCCCGCCTCGAACCCGGGATCGCCCATCCGGCGAAGGAGGGCGCCCGGCACGGGGCCGGGCGCCTGCGGCCGGCGCTCCTGCTCGGGGCCCTCGGCGTCGTCTACGGCGACATCGGCACGAGCCCGCTCTACGCCTTCAAGGAAGCGGTGCGGGCGGCGAGCCGGGGCGCGCAGGCCGCCGAGCCGGCGGCCGTCCTCGGCGCCGTCTCGCTGATCCTGTGGGCGCTCATCATCATCGTGTCGGTGAAGTACGCGGTGCTGATCCTGCGGGCGGACAACCGGGGCGAGGGCGGCATCGTCGCCATGCTGGCGCTGCTCGGCGCGCGCCACGCCAGGCCCGGCACGTGGCAGGCGCTGCTCCTCGTGGTCGGCCTCGTCGGCGCGGCCCTGCTCTACGGCGACGGCGCCATCACGCCCGCGATCTCGGTGCTCTCGGCGGTGGAGGGGCTCAAGGTCGATGCGCCGGCGCTCGGCCACTACGTCGTGCCCATCACCGTGGCGATCCTGATCGGGCTGTTCCTGGTGCAGAGCAAGGGCGTCGCTTTCATCGGCCGCATCTTCGGACCGGTGATGCTGGCCTGGTTCGCCGTGCTGACGCTCCTCGGAATCGGGGGCATCCTGCACCATCCGGAGATCCTGGCGGCCGCAAACCCCTGGCGGGCGGTCGATTTCCTGACCCATGCCGGCTGGCACGTCAGCTTCACGATGCTGGGCGCCGCCTTCCTGGCGGTGACGGGCGGGGAGGCGATGTACGCCGATCTCGGGCATTTCGGCGCCAAGCCGATCCGGGTCGCGTGGTTCGGCCTCGTCCTGCCGGCCCTCGTCATCAACTATTTCGGCCAGGGCGCGGTGCTGCTCGCCGAGCCCGACGCCATCGAGAACCCGTTCTACCGGCTCGCGCCGGACTGGGCGCATTACCCGCTGATCGCGCTCGCGACGACCGCCACCGTGATCGCCTCCCAGGCCATCATCTCGGGGGTGTACTCGCTCACCCAGCAGGCGATCCAGCTCGGCTTCCTGCCGACCATGCGCATCATCCAGACGGCGCATGACGAGCGCGGGCAGATCTACGTGCCGGTGGTGAACTGGCTGCTCGCCGTCGGCACCCTGACGGCCGTGGTGGTGTTCGGCTCCTCCGACGCGCTCGCGGGCGCCTACGGCATCGCCGTCTCGATGCTGATGGCCATCACGACGCTGCTGGCGGCTCTGATCGCGCTGAAATGGGGCTACAACCCCATCGCCGTGGTGATGCTCAACGGCTTCTTCCTGCTGATCGACCTCGTCTTCCTCGGCGCCAACAGCGTGAAGCTGTTCGAGGGCGGCTGGTTTCCCCTCGTGCTCGCGGGCCTCGTCGCCCTGATGATGCTGACCTGGAAGAAGGGCACGGCCCTCGTCGAGGAGAAGCGCGCGGCCCTGCGCCTGCCGGAGGACGTCTTCCTGGAGCGGCTGCGGGCGAACCCGCCCATCCGCCTGCCGGGCGTGGCCGCCTTCCTGTCCGCGGCTACCCACGGGATCCCGCTGCACCTGTCCCGCTTCGTCGAGCGCAGCCACGCGCTCACCGAGCGCATCCTGATCGTCACGGCCCTCTACGAGGAGAGCCCGACCGTGCCGGAATCCGGGCGTGCCGAGGTCAGCCAGATCGCCCCCGACTTCTACCGGGTGACGCTCCGCTACGGCTTCATGGAGGACGCCTCGATCCCCGAGGGCCTCGCCTGCGCGGTCCGCTCGGGGTTCCTGCCGGAGAACTTTTTGGTCGAGGACCTCACGGTCTTCATCGGCCACGACACCGTCATCCCGAAATCGGACCGGCGCGGCATGGCGGATTGGCGCGAGAAGCTCTTTGCCTTCATGCAGCGCAACGGCGAGCGCACCGGCGCCTTCTTCTGCGTGCCGACCCGCCAGGTGATCGAGGTGGGAACGGAGATCGAGATCTAGCGCGTTGTCCGCCGAAGCGGCTGCCGGTTCGGCGCAAAAAATGCGACGCCATGAAGAGTTGGAGCATTCTCCGCGATCCGGAGATCGTGGAAAGCGCTCTCATACGGCGTCCGCTCGATCCCTTCGGTTCGGCGCCAGCCGTCCCGCCCTCGTCCTGAGGCGCCGGAGCGCAGCGGAGGCCTCGAAGGAGGGCTCTAGGGAGCGCAGGGGCCGCTGGACCCCTCCTTCGAGGCCGCTGGCGCGGCGCCTCAGGATGAGGGCGAGGGTGGGACGCTCAAGGCCGAACCGAAGGGATCAACCGACAACGGTATCAGGCGCTCCTCGCCCCGGCGCGCCTCTCCCGCGCGGGAGGGAGAGGGCGCGGTCGGCGGCCGCCTCACGCCGGCTGGATCGACAGTCGGCCGTTGGCGGTCTCGAGGCTGCGGGCGAGCATCCGCATCAGGGCGTAGACCGTGTCGATATGCGGCGTCGCCGTGCCGGTGAGGCGGCCGAGCTCGATCACCGAGCCGACCAGCGCCTCGAGCTCGATCGCGCGGCCGGCCTCCACGTCCTGCAGCATCGAGGTTTTGTGCGCGCCGACCTTCTCGGCGCCCGCGATGCGCCGGTCGATGTCGACCCGGAAGGTGACGCCGAGCGCGTTGGCGATCGTCTGCGCCTCCTCCATCATCGCACGCGTGAGCGCCCGCGTGTCGGGGAACCGGCAGATGTCGACGAGCGTCGCGTGGGTCAGCGCGGAGATCGGGTTGAAGCTGAGGTTGCCCCAGAGCTTGAGCCAGATCTCGCAGCGGATGTCCTCGATCACCGGCGACTTGAAGCCCGCCGCCACGAGCCGCCGCGACAGCTCGCTCACCCGCGCGCTGACCGTGCCGTCCGGCTCGCCCAGCGTGTAGCGGTTGCCCTCGACGACCTTCACGGTGCCGGGCTCGGTGAGGATCGCGGCCGGGTAGACCACCGAGCCGATCACCTGGGCCGGGTCGAGGTGCCGCGCGATCTCGCCGCCGGGATCCGAGTTCTCGATATGGGCGCCGCGGTGGTCGCCGCGGTAGCCGTGCAGGAAGTACCACCACGGGATGCCGTTCTGCAGCGTCACCACCGAGGTGTTCGGGCCGATCAGGTGCTTGAGGTCGGCCGCGATCGGCCCGACCTGATGCGCCTTGACGGTGAGCAGCACGTAATCGTGCACGCCGGCCTCCGCCATCGACTTCGTGGCCCGCACGTCGCGCACGTGGATCTCGGAGCCGTCCTCCTCGATCAGCCGCATCCCGTTCGACTGGATGGCCTCCAGATTGGCGCCGCGGGCGATGAAGGTGACTTTCTCGCCCGCATGGGCGAGCTTCACGCCGAGTTGGCCGCCGATGGCGCCGGCGCCGACGATCGCGATACTCATGGGTCTGGTCCCTGTCATTCGGAGCCGGCGGCCCCTCAAGGGCGTCCGGCCTTCTGCGGGTTGGTCGGGCGGCGGCCCGCCATGGACTACTCGGTCCGGGAGGCTCGGCGGGGCGGGTTCAGCCTGACGCCGCGCTCCCCCGGCTCACGCGAAGCGGTTCTCGAGCACGCCGATCCCGGCGATCTCCACCTCCACCCGCATGCCGCGCTTGATCGTGCCGGCCCCGTTCGAGGTGCCGCAGGCGATCACGTCGCCGGGCTCCAGGGTCAGGCCCTGCGAGATCATGGCGACGACCTCGCGGGGGCTGTAGATCATGTCGGAGAGCGGGTAGTTCTGCCGCTCCTGCCCGTCGAGGCGCACCACCACCCGGGCGGCGTCCGGGTCGAGGTCGGTGGCGATCACGGGGCCGAAGGGCGAGAAGCCGTCGAGACCCTTCGAGCGGGTCCATTGCGGGAAGCTCTCGTCCGCCCGCAGGATGTCCAGCGAGGTGACGTCGTTGAGGCAGGTGTAGCCGAAGATGTGGTCGGCCGCCGCCGCCGGCGTGAGGTCGCGCCCGCGCCGCCCGATCACGATGCCGAGCTCGCCCTCGTAGAGCACGCGGCCGGCGGCCTCCGGCATCGCCACGGTCTCGCCGTGCGCCGCGTAGGAATTCGGCGGCTTCACGAAGAAGAGCGGCGCCTGCGGGTGCGCGAGGTTCTGCTTCTCCGCCATCGACCGGAAGTTGTTCCACAGGGCGATGAGCTTCGAGGGGCGGCAGGGCAGGTCGACCCTGACCTCGGCGAGCGGCAGGCTCCGGCCGGTCGGCACGGGAGCGCCGAACAGGTCGCCCTCGTGAACAAGGATGGTCTCCCCGTCGAGGCGGCCGAAGCCCTCCCGCCCGTCGTACCGGTAGCGGATCCAGCGGGTCATGGTCAGGCTCTCCCTGTCATGCGGATCGCGGGGCCGCGCCGCCCGGTCGCGACGGCGTGCGACCGGCGGCGACCGCGATCACATCTTGATTATCTCGCCGGCTCATCGGCGATGTATTTTGCATGCCAGAAACAGTGCCGGACTTTGCCTCTCAAGTCCTTTTCAAAATTTTTGGCCGGACCGCACGAAAAATTTGAGAGACGGCGCCGATCCGGGGCGCGCACCGGTCGCGCCGCGGGGCCTCGCTCGGACCGTGCCGTGCGGACAAGGACGCTCACCCCTGCGTGATCGGGCGGAACAATCGTCCCCGCCTCCCGTTCAGCCTGCCACGAGCGGGCGGCCACGCTTTCGGGCCGTCGACGCTTCCCCCAGAGCAGGACGGGAGAGTTTCCGATGAGCAGCACCACCGACAAGATCAAGGGTCTCGCCAACGAGGCCGTCGGCAACATCAAGCAGGGCATCGGCAATGCCACAGGCAACGAGAAGCTTCAGGCCGAGGGCAAGGCCCAGGAGCTGAAGGGCGAGGCCCAGAAGACGATGGGCGATGCCAAGGATGGCGTGAAGAACGCCGCCCAGAGCGCGGCCGACGCCGTCAAGAAGATCTGAGCGCCGCCGCGGGCGATCGCGGGCTCGGCGGCAGGACTCGGTGGCAGGACTCGGTGGCAGGACTCGGTGGCAGGACTCGGCGCCCGCCGCGCGGGCCGATCCCGGGCCGGGCGGGCCGACATTGGAAAGGCCGGCCCCGCCGGCCTTTCGACCTTATCGCGGACAAGGATTCCGGCATGAACAGGGATCGGATCGAGGGCGGCATCCGTCACCTCCGGGGACGTGCCAAGACGGCTGTCGGCGCGGTGGCCGGCCGCCCGATGCCGCAGGTCGAGGGCGCGATCGATCAGGCCGCGGGCGCGGCCCAGTACGCCTACGGACAGGCCCGCGAGACCGCCCGCGGCCTGCGCCGGGACGGCGAGCACCTGCTCGACGAGACGCGCCGGCACGGGCGGCACTATCGTGACGAGGCCCTGCATCGCGGCCGGGCCGCGGTGCGCCGGGCCGACGAGAACAGGACCGCGACGCTCCTCCTCGTCGCCGCCGCGGCCTTCAGCTTCGGCTGGCTGCTGCGCCGGGCGCGCTGAGGGACCCGTTCCCTCCGCAGGGGCCGCGCCTCAGCCCTCACCGGCGCGGGAGGGGAGGCGCGTCGCGGATCCTCAGCCCTCGGGCCAGAGGACGGTTTGTCGGCATCCAGGCCCGCATGGGAGAAGCGGCGTCCCTCGGAGGCCGGTCTTCCGCCCCATCCCCCGATCCCGTACATCCGGGCATCGGGCCCGCGCCGCGGGCCGATGCGGGGACGCGAGCGATGCCGGTCCGATCCTGGGGCGATCTCACCACGCGGGACCTGCTTGCCCGCGCGATGGACCGCGCCGTCGCGGTGCTGCCCGTGGCGGCGATCGAGCAGCACGGGCCGCACCTGCCGCTCGCCACCGACGCGATCATCGCGGAGGGCTACCTCGCGGCGCTCGCGCCCCTCGTGGCGGACGATCTCGATGTGCTCGTCCTGCCGGTCCAGAGCGTCGGCAAGTCGGACGAGCACGACGCCTTCCCGGGCACGCTGAGCCTCACCGCCGAGACGGCTTTGCGCGCCTGGACCGAGATCGGGGCGGGCCTTGCCCGCGCGGGCTGCGGCAAGCTCGTCATCGTGACCTCGCACGGCGGCAACAGCGCGCTGATCGACCTCGTGGCGGGGGAACTCCGGAGCCGCCATAGCATGGTCGCGGTGACGACCTCGTGGAGCCGCCTCGGCTATCCCGAGGGGCTCTTCTCCGAGGCCGAGATCCGCCACGGCATCCACGCCGGCGGGATCGAGACCGCCCTGATGCTGGCATTGCGGCCCGACCTCGTGCGGGGTGCCGAGATCGCCGCCTTCACGCCCCGCACCGTGGCAATGGAGCGGGACTTCGCGCATCTGCGCGCCGGCCGGCCGGCCGCCTTCGCCTGGAAGGCGGGCGACCTGCACGCCTCCGGCGCCATGGGCGACGCGCGCCTCGGCACCGCGGAGGCCGGCCGCGCCGCCCTCGACCACGGCGCCCGCGCCTTCGCCGCGCTCCTGCGCGAGGTCGACCGGTTCCGGCTCGATCCGTGACGATTCGTCCCGGCCGCGCATCCGGCGCGTAACCCGCGCAGGCGCGCCGCCGAAGCTCCGGTATCCCGCGAAGCCCGGAGCCATCAGGCCATGCGAAGCCCCGCCCTCCTTCTCTCCCTCGCCCTTCTCGGCGCGGGCCCGGCGACGGCCGCCGGGCGGCCGGTCGTCGTCGAGCTGTTCACCTCGCAGAGCTGCTCGTCCTGCCCGCCCGCCGAGGCGCTCCTCGGCGAGCTGGCGGAGCGACGCGGCGACCTGCTGCCGCTCGCCTTCCATGTCACCTACTGGAACGGGCTGAGCTGGCGCGACACCTTCTCGCTGCCGGCCGCCACCGAGCGCCAGCAGGCCTACGCGGCCCGTCTCGGCGACAACCCCTTCACGCCCCAACTGGTGGTCGACGGGCAGAGCAGCGTCGTCGGATCCCGCCGGGAGGACGTGGCCGCCGCGATCGGGCGAGCCCGCGGCGAGGCGGCCGCGGTGGCGCCGGTGGCGCTCGCCCGCGAGGGGACGAACCTCGTGATCCGCCTCGGCGCGGGGACGGGCGCGGGCCGGGTCACCCTCGTCGGCTTCGATCCGCGCCACGAGACCCGCGTCGCCCGCGGCGAGAATGCCGGGCGCAGCATCCTGCAGGCCAACGTGGTGCGGTCGGTGCGCGAGGTCGGGCGCTGGTCCGGCGCGGAGCAGACGCTCTCGGAGCCCTGGCCCGCCGGCGCGCAGGCCGCCGTGATCGTGCAGGCCCAGGACGGCCGCATCCTCGGCGCGGCGCGGCTGTAACCGCCGCCTCCGGCTCGCGAATAGGGTCCGTCACCGCGGGCCAGCCCGGTGGCTTCACGGAAGGAACCCCGCCATGCGCCACGCCGTCCTCGCCGCCGCGTCCGCCGCCCTCCTCTCCCTCGCCGTCGCCCCGGCCCTCGCCAAGGACGAGATGAAGAAGGATTCGATGAGCAAGGAGACGATGTCCCACGATTCCATGAAGAAGGGCGGGATGAAGCACGACGCCATGAAAGGCGATGCCATGAAGGGCGATTCCATGAAGGGCGATTCCATGAAGAAGGACGGCATGAAGTCCGACCAGATGGGCAAGCATTGAGCCTCGCGGGGCGGCCGCCGTGTCGCCCCATTCCCACCGGAACCTGCCACCGGAACCCGCCCGGATGATCCTCGCTCCCGCCCTGGCGCCGCTCGGCCCCGGCCGGCTTCCCTCACGTGCCCTGCCCGGCGTAGAAGCGGCAGCCGGGGCACGCGGGAGCGGCAGGGCCACGATGGTGCTCGAGACGAGGCTCTCGGCCGCGATGGCGGCGGCGCAGGGCGGCGACGCGGCGGCCTACCGGCTGCTGCTGCGCGAGTGCCTGCCCGTGATCGCCGGCATGGCCCGTGCGCAGGGCGTGCGTGGCGATGCGGTGGACGACGTGGTGCAGGACACGCTTCTGACGATCCACAGGGCGCGTGCCACCTACGACCCGTCCCGGCCCTTCCTGCCCTGGCTGCGCGCCATCACGCAGCGGCGCGCCATCGACCGGCTGCGCCGCGCCGGCCGCCGGCCGCAGGAGGTGCACGACCCGCTGGCCTACGAGGCCGAGGCGGATTCCGGTCCGGCGCCCGGCGACGCGCTCGATGCGCGCGAGCGCGCCGCCCGCCTCGCCCGCGCGGTCGCGGCCCTGCCCGAGGGCCAGAGGCAGGCGGTCGAGCACCTCGCCTTCCGGGAGCGCTCCCTCGACGAGGCCGCCGCGCTCACCGGCCGCAGCAAGGGCGCACTCAAGGTGAACCTGCACCGGGCCCTCAAGGCCCTGCGCGCGACCCTGAGGCGGGAGAAGGAGGGGGACGGTGTCTGACACCTCGCGGCACGACGGTCTCGTCGAGGATCTCGTCGGCGGCCTCAGGCCCGTGCGGCGCCTGCCCCCGCCCGGCTTGCGCGCGCTCGCCTGGATCGCCGCCGCCCTGGCTCTCGCCCTCCTCCTGATGCCGATGGCGGATCTCGACGGGATGCGCGCCCGGATGGAGGTGGCGGACCTGCGCATCGCGGCGGTCGCGGCCGCGCTGACCGCCGTGACGGCGGCCTTCGCGGCTTTTCAGGTCAGCGTGCCCGGCCGGCCGCTGCGCTGGGCCCTGCTGCCGGTCGCCCCCGCCCTCGCCTGGATCGGCGCGAGCGGGCTCGGCTGCCTGCGCGGCGTCCTGGCGCCGGGCGCCAACATCGCGGACGCGCACGAGATGGGGGGCTGCTTCACCTTCCTCGTCGGCGTGTCGCTGCCGCTCTCAGGTCTGCTCGTCGTGATGCTGCGCCGGGCCTGCCCGCTCCACCCGAACCTCACGGCCGCGCTCGGCGGCCTCGCGGCCGCGGCGGCCGCGGCGGCGCTCCTCGTGCCCTTCCACCCGCACGACGCGACCGCCACCGACCTGCTGATGCATCTCCTGGCGGTGCTGGCGGTCATCGGCGCGAACGGCATCGCCGGCGGGCGGCTGCTCGCCGGCGGCAGGCTGCCCTGAGGGGCAGGGCACCCCCGGCCTCAGGCCGCCTTCCTGTTGACGTTCGCCTCGGCGAGCCCCGTCAGGGTCTTGTCGGTGTTGCGCTCCTCCTCGAGCGTCTGCTGCAGGAGGCTCACCACGTTGGAGTGACCGAGCTGCTTGGCGTAGGCGATGATGGTGCCGTAGCGCGTGATCTCGTAGTGCTCCACGGCCTGGGCGCCCGCGATCAGGGCCGCGTCCAGCACCTCCTTGTCGCCGACGTCGCTCATGATCTCCTTGGTCTCGGCGATGATGCCGTTGATCGCCGCGCACTCGACGCCCTTGGCCGGCTTGCCGAGCTGCTGGAACACCTGATCGAGGCGCTGGATCTGGCCTTCCGTCTCGCGCAGGTGCTTCTCGAAGCCCTGCTTCAGCTGCGGCTCGCTCGCCTTCTCGATCATCTTCGGCAGAGCTTTGGTGATCTGCTGCTCTGCGTAGTAGATGTCCTGCAGCATATGCGTGAACAAATCGTCCATCGTCTTGATCGGGGTGGTAAAGAGACCCATTGCTCGCTCCCGTAATGCTTCAGCTTGACAGGCGACCGGACTGTGACGTGATCGCCGACTTGACAGGAAACGATGTGACGATGGCCGAGTTCCTGAACATGATTTTGGTTTAACTTGGCGGTTGCGGCCCGTTCCCCGGCCGCGCGCCGGCGCGTCACGCCTCCTCATCCTGGCCCGGCGCGAGGCCCGGCCAAGCGACGATGCGCTCCGGGTACTCGTCCTCGGTGAATTCCTCCTCGTTGCCGGACAGCCGCCCGCGCACCGAGATCCCGGCCTCGTGCACGCTCGCCGCCCGGCCGGAGACCAAGGGGTGCCAGTCGTGGAGGTCCCGGCCCTCGCGCACGAGGCGGTAGGCGCAGGTCGGCGGCAGCCACGGGATCGTGCGCACGGCCTCGGGCGTCAGGCGCACGCAATCCGGCACCCGCTTCTGGCGATGGGCGTAGTCGCGGCAGCGGCAGCCGAGCCCGTCGAGGAGTGTGCAGCCGATATCGGTGTGGTGGACCTCGCCCGTCTCCTCGTCCTCGAGCTTGATCAGGCAGCAGCGCCCGCAGCCGTCGCACAGGCTCTCCCACTCGGACGGGCTCATCGCCTCGAGGCTCTTCGTGCGCCAGAACGGTTCTGCGCCGGCGCCGCGGCGCGCGGCCGTGCGGTCCCCCATCGGGAGCCCCTCGTCTCAACGGAAGCGTCGGATGCGCCCTCCTCTGCCGCAAGGCGGCCCGGGGGGCAAGCGGAGCCGGGCCGGCCGCCACCCGGGCGCCCCATTCCGCCGGCAAGGTCGATTGCCTGCTGCCGGCCGGGCCGGCCACGCGCCGGCCTCGGCGTCGCGTTAAGCCTCGCGGTCGGGCGCGGGGCTTGATAGAGAGGGAATGCGGGGCGGTCGATCCCCGACCCTGCAACCCTGGGTGCCCGAGGAACCGGATCAGATCGTGCGCCTGCCGAACCTCACTTCCCTCCTGACGCGCGTCCGGCACGCGGCCCTGGCCTTCGACGCCTGGGTCAATGCGGGCCTCTACGACAGCGGCCGCTCGACCGGCGAGGCCTACGAGCGCTTCCAGGAGCGCATGAGCGCGTTCTCGGTGCGCGGCTGGAAGCGTGTCGCGCTCGACCTCGCCAGCGAGGGCGTCACCATCGGCACCGGCGGCGCGATCCTGATGCTGGCGCTCGCCCAGCCCGCCTTCAACCTGACGAGCGACAACTGGCTGAAGGCGCAGGACCTCGCCGTCACCTTCCTGGACCGCTACGGCACCGAGGTCGGGCGGCGCGGCATCAAGCACGACGATTCGCTCAAGCTCGACGACTTCCCCGACATCATGATCAAGGCGCTGGTCTCGACCGAGGACCGGCGCTTCTACGAGCACTGGGGCATCGATCCGATCGGCACGGCGCGGGCGCTCGTCAACAACTCGCGCGGCGGCGGCAACACGCAGGGCGGCTCCTCGATCACGCAGCAGCTCGCCAAGAACCTCTTCCTGACGAACGAGCGCTCGCTCGAGCGCAAGGTCAACGAGGCCTTCCTGGCGCTCTGGCTCGAGAGCCATCTCACGAAGAACGAGATCCTGAAGCTCTATCTCGACCGCGCCTACATGGGCGGCGGAACCTTCGGGGCGGTGGCGGCGGCCGACTACTATTTCGGCAAGCCGCTCAAGGACATCAGCCTCGCGGAGGCCGCGATGCTGGCCGGCCTGTTCAAGGCGCCGACCAAGTACGCGCCGCACGTGAACCTGCCGGCCGCCCGCGCTCGCGCGGTGGACGTGCTGCACAACATGGTGGAGGCGGGCTTCGTCACGGAGGGCCAGATCCAGACGGCCCTGCGCAACCCCGCCACCCCGGTGACGCGCACGCGCGACATCACGGCCGACTACTACCTCGACTGGGCCTTCGGCGAGATCAAGGGCATGGCGGATGCGGGCAAGCTCCGCAACGACCGGGTGCTGACCGTGAAGACGCCGCTCGACATCGCCATCCAGAAGCGGGCGGACGAGGTGGTGGAGAACGTGCTGCGCAAGTACGGCGACCAGTACGACGTGGACGAGGCCGCGATGGTGATCCTCGATCCCGACGGGGCGCTGCGCGCCATGGTGGGCGGCGCCGATTACGGCGAGAGCCAGTTCAACCGCGCCACCGACGCGCTGCGCCAGCCCGGCTCCTCCTTCAAGCCCTACGTCTACGCCGCGGCGCTCGCCTCCGGCCAGTTCCGGCCGGACACGACGGTGGTCGATTCGCCGGTCTGCATCGGCAATTGGTGCCCGCAGAATTACGGGCGCTCCTTCTCGGGCCGCCAGCCCATGTGGCTCGCGGTGGCGAAATCCATCAACACGATCCCCATCAAGGTCTCGATCGCGCTCGGCAAGGCCATGGGCATCTCCCACGAGGCCCGGGCCGCCAAGGCGGGGCGCGCCAAGATCATCGAGACGGCGCATGCCATGGGCATCACCACGCCGCTCACCGACTCGGTCTCCCTGCCGATCGGCTCGGCCGAGGTGAACGTGATCGACCAGGCGGCGGCCTACGCGGTCTTCGCCAACGGCGGCCGGCGCGCGAAACCCTACGCCGCCATGGAGGTGAGGAACTCGGCCGGCGAGGTGATCTACCGGCACGACGACGAGCGCCCCGAGCAGGTGCTGTCGACCCAGGTGGTCGCCGACATGAACTTCATGCTGAACAAGGTGGTGGAGGAGGGCACCGGCAAGCGGGCCCAGCTCGAGGGCATCAAGGTCGCGGGCAAGTCCGGCACCACGAACGCCTACCGGGACGCGTGGTTCGTGGCCTATACGGGCAACTACGTGGGCGCCGTCTGGTACGGCAACGACGACCACACCTCGACGAACAAGATGACCGGCGGCTCGCTGCCCGCCATGACCTGGCACGACGTGATGGAGACCGCCCACCAGGGCATCGAGCTGAAGCCGATGCCGGGCCTCAAGGACAGCGGCCGGCCGGCCGCGCAGGCGAGCAGCAACCCGGCAGCGCCCGCGAATGCGGGGTCGGGCGCGTCCGGCAAGCTGTCGCGGCGCTCCTTCGAGGCGATCGGCAACCTGAACGGCCTGTTCCGCTCGGTCGAGCCGGCCTCCGTCGCGGGCGCGCCGAAGCCGGGCGCCAAGCCCGCCGCCGGCACCGCGCCGGCGACCGGGGACGTCGCCGAGGGCGCCCGCTCGGTCGGCGGCCGCATCGGGACACCGTGAGGCAGGTTTCGGCCGTGGCACAACTGAGCGAGACTCTGGGACGCCTGCGCGCGCCGCTCCGGACGGGAACCGGGCAAGGAGCCGGGCAGCGAGCCCGGACGGTTGCGGCGCGCGCGGGCGGGCACCGGCTCGGGGCCGCCGGCCGCGGGCTCGGCCGCCTCCTGCGCAAGACCTCGACCGTCGGCCTCGTGCTCTACGCCCTGGCGCTCGGCGCGGTGCTGGGGCTGGCCAGCGCCGACTGGGCGACGCGGGGCGGCTACCCGTTCGGGGGCGTCGCGGTCGGCGCCTGGACGGCGTGGCCGCGCACGGGCTCGATGGCGGCCGATCCTTACGCCCGCGCCGTCAACGCGCGCCGGGGCGAGATCCCGCTGGCCGTCGGCGAGGGCATGCTGCTGACCGCGGCCGCCGACGATTCGGGCAGCACGCTCGACGCCACCTGCACGTACCGGATCGAGGGCGTGACCCCGCCGGCCCGCGCCTGGACGCTGACCGTCGCGGGCCGCGGCGCGCCCGATCCCGCCCGTCCGCCGCTGCGGGAGGGCTTCACCTCGACCGAGGTCCTGCGCGCGCGCGACGGGCGCTTCGCCATCGTGGTCGGCCCCGAGGCCGAGCCCGGCAACTGGCTTCCGAGCCCGCGCGCCAGCGGCCCGATCCGGCTGGCGCTTCGCCTCTACGACACGCCGGTGGCGGCGAGCGCCGGCAGCCTCGACCGCGAGGCCGTGCCGGCCATCACCCGCGTGAGGTGCGGCGCGTGAAGATCCGCTTCCTGTTCGCGACCCTGTGCGGGCTCGTGCTCGCCGGCCTCGTCCACATCGTCACCGTGCTGGCGATCCCGGCCCTGTCGGAATCGGACGCGCTGACCCGCGCCCGCACCAGCGAGAGCCTCGACCACCCGCAGCGCATCTACACGCTCACGACCGGCGACAACCCGGCCCCGGCCGAGGCGTGGCTGCCGATCCCCGACCCGGCGGTGGCGGTGGGCGTCTGCGCCTACAATCTCGACGACGGGCCGATGCGGGTCTCGGCCCGCACGGGGCCGCAGATGCTGTCGCTCGCCGTGCACGGGCGCCGGGGCGCCTTCTACGCGGTGACCGACCAGGCCGCCGTGCGCGGCGCCCTCGACCTCGTGATCCTCACCCGCGCCCAGTACGACGAGGCGCTCGCCAGCGAGGACGAGAACGAGCCGAGCCGCGACGTGCGCATCGTCGCCCCCGAGCGCCAGGGCTACGTGGTGGTGCGGGTGATCGCCGCGCTTCCGAGCCAGCGCCCGGCCGCCAACGACGCGGTCCAGGCCGTCTCCTGCACGATCGACAGCCCGAGCGAGGAGCCGGCCAAGCCCAACGGCTGAGCGGGGGCCGCACGCGTGACGGGAACGGGATTCCCTCGGACGCTCGGCGGGGTGCCCCGGACGGCATCGGGATCTGGCGCGGGTTCCCGGATCGAGAAGGCCGGTTCCGGTCAATCCTTGGTCACGAGCGGCGGCCCCGCCCCGAGCAGGGCCACCGGAAGCTCGGGTCCGGCGAGGCCGCAGCGCTGGGCGGCGTCGGGCGGCAGGAGCGGCTCGAGCAGGACGCGGCGCCCGTCGAGGGACGCGATGCTGCGCTCGGCGCCGACCGCCTCCGGGCCCGGCACCTCGATCACGAGATGTTCCGCCGCGTAGCGGTAGCGCGCCACCCGCCCGGCCACCTCGAGGCGCACCCAGGCGATCAGGCAGCGGTTCTCGGCCACCCGCATCGCCGCGTTGCGCACGTCGACATCGTCCAGAACCTTGACGAAGGGCAGGCTGCGCAGGCGCAGGCCGTCGGCCTCGTTCACCCGCGCGGCGTTGGCGGCGAAGGAGGGGATCAGCCGCGCATCCGCGATCGCGTCGTCCTGGAGGCGGCGGTAGCGGGAGACCGGCGAGCGGAACGGCTCAGAGACCAGGATGTCGTGGTAGGCCGCCACGTCCGGCAGGCGCCAGGCGGGGGGCAGCACGCGGGTGCGGGTGAGATTGGCGAGCACGTCCGTGAAGGCCGCGCGCCCGGCCGCCGGCATCAGGAAGCGCCAGGCCCGGTCGCGCAGGGTCTCTTCCTCGTCGGTGAGCGGGAACAGCGAGGCGGGCCCGCCGCGCTCGCGGGCGGCGAGCGTGCCGGTCGTCGCGACGAGGCTGTTCCAGGCGCCCGCCTTCAGCCGGCCGAAATCGCCCTCCTGCGCGCAGGAACCGAGCAGGAGGAGGAGAGTGGCGGCCGGCAGGAGCCTGCGCGGCTTCGCCGCAGGGCTGTGGCGTCGCCGAGTCACGTCAGGAGCGGCGCCGGCGCGGCGCCACCGGAACCGCCTCGGGCTCCGAGACGCGCTCGTAGCGCACGCCGAGGAACAGCAGGATCTCGCCGCGGGGCTCGTCGGCCGGCAGGGGCTCGCGCCGCTGGCGCCGGGCGCCGGGGAAGGCCAGCACGGCGCCGCCCGGGCGCGCGGCCGGATCGGACGGGCGCGGCGTGGAGGGCGGGGCGATCAGGGTCATGGCAGGATTCCTGGCGGTGTTCCCGGGCTGCGGCCGGCATGGTTCGTCCGCCGCTCGGCTCCCTCGACAGGCGCGTCCCAAGGGCGTGGCATGACATCAGCACGACGTGGTTAACGGATCGTTTCCGGGCGGGGCGGCCCCTGTCGGAACGGTCCCACGCCGCGAAGCGGCCCTCATGCCCACGCCGCGAAGCGGCCCACGTGCCCGCGCCGATCGGGCCCGCGCGAACGCGGGGCGATCGGCCGTCCCGGCAGGCTCGGACCGAGGCGCGCCCGCCGGGCTGGCGTGCGCCTTGCATCGCCTCCTCCCGCCCATGGCGGGCGTTTCCTCCCTTGCACTCGGCCCCGTTCGCATCGCGGACGGGGCCCCTTTGTGTCGGGATCCCGCCACCGCCCGACCTCGTGACCCGCGCGGGCGGAACCGCGGCGGTCGCCGGCGCTTGCCTAGCCACCGGCATGCCCGATATGCCGTTCCTCTCATCGACATCGAAGGACAACGCCGGATGCGACTGGATACGTCACGACGCACGCGACCCTCGGCGGGCCGCTCAGCTGCCCTGAAGGTCGCCCCGTTCGCCCTGCTGATGCTGGCGGCCGCCCCCGCCCAGGCGCAGCGCGAGGACCAGGGTCTGCAACTCGGCTGCGCGAACGACTATTTCCGTCTCTGCGCGGGCGTCGACCCGAACAGCGACGATGCCGAGCGCTGCATGACCCGGAACCGCAAGCGTCTCTCGCCGGAATGCCGCACCGCGATCGGCGATTACGACCGCCGCACCGGCTCGAAGTCGATGCCCAACAACTGACACGCCGCGGCCGGGGATGACCGGAGGGGGCGGCCCTCGCAACGCGATCCCACCCACGCGAGACGACGGAACGACCCGCATGGCCCTCACCGTGGCGGTCCAGATGGACCCGATCCAGAACATCCGGATCGCCAGCGACACCACCTTCGCCCTCCTGCTGGAGGCGCAGGCGCGCGGGCACCGGCTGCTCCACTACACGCCGGACCGGCTCTCCCTGCAGGGGCGGCGCGCCACGGCGCGGGTCGAGCCGCTGACCGTGCGCGACGTCGAGGGCGCGCATGCGAGTCTCGGGCCGGTCGAGCGGATCGACCTCGCCGAGGCCGACGTGGTGCTGATGCGCCAGGACCCGCCCTTCGACATGGCCTACATCACGGCGACCCACATCCTGGAGCATGTCCACCCCGGGACCCTCGTGGTGAACAACCCGGCCGAGGTCCGCAACGCCCCCGAGAAGCTGTTCGTCCTCGACTTCCCGGAGCTGATGCCGCCGACCCTGATCACCCGCGACAAGGCGGAGATCGAGGAGTTCCGGCGCGAGCACGGCACCATCGCGATGAAGCCGCTGCACGGGCACGGAGGCGCGGCGGTGTTCCGCGTCTCGGAGACCGATCCGAATTTCGGCTCGATGTTCGACCTCTTCGCCGCGACCTTCCGGGAGCAGTGGGTGGTGCAGCGTTTCCTCGAGAAGATCACCGAGGGCGACAAGCGCATCATCCTGGTCGACGGCGAGCCCATGGGGGCGATCAACCGGGTGCCGGCGCTGAACGACATCCGCTCCAACATGGTGCGGGGCGGTGCGGCGGCGGCCTCCGACCTGACCGGGCGGGAGCGCGAGATCTGCGCGGCGATCGGCCCGGAACTGCGTCGGCGCGGCCTGATCCTCGTCGGCATCGACGTGATCGACGGGCACCTGACTGAGATCAACGTGACCTCGCCGACGGGGATCCGGGCGATCAGGCGCCTCGGCGGCCCGGACCTCGCGGTGTCGGTCTGGGACGCGATCGAGGGCCGGCTTGGGCGGTCGGCATAGAGCATTGTCCGTGGTTTCTGGATCGCGGAAAATGCTCCAAACCCTTGATCTGGCGCGCTTTCTGATCGCCAAACCGGCAACCATTTCGGCGGAACGCGCACTAGGATCACCGCGCCCCGTCATCCCGGGGCGGAGCGGGCGAGACCGGGATCCGTTCTCGCGACGACGCGGGGCCCGGCATCGGCGCCCGAGGCCGGGTCACGCTCCCGCGGCCCCGGAACGGCGCCGCGCGGGTCCCGCGGGACCGGCTGCCGCCGCTCTCACGTCTCCGCCCGCGGCGTGGCGTTGAGCTCGGCCCAGTCGAACTCCTCCTCCAGCACGTAGTAGGCGTCGTCGCCGATGCGACCCTGGCGGCGCAGGCTCAGCACCGTGTCGCGGGCGGCCGCGATGGCGCGGCGGCGGGCGGCGTCCGAGGGCAACGATTCGGGGGCGAGCCCCTCGTCGTGGGACTTCGCCTCCGCGAGCGCCGCCCGGAATTCCTCCCGCAGGGCCTCGGTGCCGGCTTCGTCCCCGGACCCGAGGCTCTCGAGCGCCGCCGCGAAGGCCTCGGCGCGCGCCCGACCGACCTCCCGCCCGACCGGGTCGTCGTCCTCGAGCCCGAGCCACGCCAGCAGGGGACTTAGGGTCAGCCCCTGCACCACCAGGGTGCCGATCACCGTGCAGAAGGCCGTGAAGACGATGAGGTCGCGGTAGGGGAAGCCGCCGTCCGGCCCGCCCTGCGGCAGGGCGAGGGCCGCCGCGATGGTGACGATGCCGCGCATGCCCGACCACGCCACCGCCACCGCCGCCTTGAGGCCGAGGATCTCCTCCGAGGTGCCGCGGCGCGGCCGGCGGTGGCTCGTGAATTCGAGCCGTCCGATGCCGCTCGCCGGCAGCACCCAGGCGATGCGCACCAGCACCACCGTGAGGAGGACCATGCCGGCGAGGATATAGGTGGAGACCTGCTCGGACTGGTTCAGCCGCGCGAGGATCGGGCCGATCTGGATGCCGATGAGCACGAAGGCGAGCACGTTGAGCACGAACACCGCCGTGTCCCAGACCGCGTAGGACAGGATGCGGGTGCGCGGGGCCGTGATGCCGGGGGAGTAGCGCGCCACCGTGATGGCGAAGCTGACGACCGTCAGGACGCCCGAGAGCTCGAGCCCCTCGGCGGCGATCCAGAGGCCGAAGGCGGCCACGAATTGCAGCACGATGGTGCTCGCCGCGTCGGTGAAGCGGCGCATTACCGCGACGTAGGCGTAGGCGAGGACGGGCCCGGCGACCAGGCTGGCGACCACGCCGAGCAGGAAGGTCGGGGCGATCTCGCCCGGGTGGAAGACGCCCGTGATCGCGGCCGCCACGCCGAGCCGGTAGATCAGCAGCGAGCCCGCGTCGTTGAGGAGGCTCTCGCCGCGCAGGATCGTGGTCAGCCGGTGCGGCAGGGATACGTGGCGCAGCACCGAGAGGGCGGCCACCGCGTCCGGCGGCGCCACGACGGCGCCGAGCACGATGCAGGCCGCGAAGGGCATCCCGGGCACCAGCGCCTTGGCCACCACCGCGACCGCGATCGTGGTCGCCGCCACGGCCCCCAGGGCGAGCCCCGCGATCGGGCGCCAGTTCGCCTTGAGGTCGCGCAGCGAGGTGGCGTAGCCCGCATCGAGCAGGACGGGGGCGAGGAACAGCGCCAGCGCGAGTTCCGGGTCGAGCTTCAGGTTCGGCACGCCGGGCACGAAGGCGAGCGCCACGCCGCCGAGCGCCAGGAAGGCCGGATAGGGCGCGCCGATCCGTCGGGCGAGCGCCGCCAGCAGCACGGCGCCCAGGAGGACGCTCACGACCCACTCGAAAATCTCCATCCTGCCGAACGAGATAGGGCGGGAGCCGTTCCAGCGGAGGAGAGGCCGGCGACCGGTGACGGCGACGGAAGCGGCAGAACCGCTTGCGATTCTGATGCCTTCTCAAGGCGGGCGCAGTTTCGTAACGATCGGCGGACCGAGCCTCCAGCGGATTGCCCATGCGAGATACCCCGACCTTCGCCTCCGCCGCCGTCGCGGCACCCCACAGCCTGGCCGCGGAGGCCGGCCGAACCGTGCTGGCGCAGGGCGGCAACGCCGTCGAGGCGATGATCGCCATGGCGGCGGCGATCGCGGTGGTCTATCCGCACATGAACGGGATCGGGGGCGACGGCTTCTGGCTCGTGCGCGAGCGGAACGGGCGCGTGCGCGGCATCGAGGCCTGCGGCCCGGCCGGGCGCCGCGCCACGGTCGCGCGCTACCGCGAGAAGGGCCTCGACGCGATCCCCGCCCGCGGTCCCGACGCCATGGTGACGGTCGCGGGGGCGATCGGCGGCTGGGCGATGGCGCGCGACCTCGCCCGGGCGCTGGGCGGGCGGCTGCCCCTGGACGTGCTCATGGCCGACGCGATCCGGCATGCCCGCGAGGGCTGCCCGGTCTCGGCCTCCGAGGGGCGCTACGTGCCCAAGGAGCTCGACACCCTGCACGACGCGCCGAACTTCGCCGCGACCTTCCTGAAGGACGGCAAGCCGTGGCCCCCGGGGCAGACGCGCCGCCTGCCCGCGCTCGCCGCGACGCTCGAGCAGCTCGCCCATGCCGGGCTCGACGATTTCTACCGGGGCGACGTCGGCCGTGAGATCGCCGCCGATCTCGAGCGCCTCGACGCCCCCGTGACCCGGGCCGATCTCGAAGCCTACCGCCCCGCCGAGCGTGCGGCCCTGTCGATCCGGCGTCGCGGCGCCACGATCTACAACTTCCCGCCGCCCACCCAGGGCCTCGCGGCGCTCCTGATCCTCGGCATCGTCGACCGGCTCGACATCCGGGAGCCCGAGACGGCGGCGCATTACCACGGGCTGATCGAGGCGACGAAGCGGGCCTTCGCGATCCGCGACCGGGTGGTGACCGACTTCGACCGCCTCGGCGTCGACCCGGCGCGCTTCCTCGCCCCCGAGCGCCTCGCCCGCGAGGCGGCGGCGATCGACATGGCCCGCGCCGCCAGCCTTCCGCTGCGCAACCCCGGCGAGGGCGACACGGTCTGGATGGGGGCGATCGACCGCGACGGGCTCAGCGTCTCCTACATCCAGTCGATCTACTGGGAATACGGCTCGGGCACCGTGCTGCCCGCCACCGGCATCCACTGGCAGAACCGCGGCATGTCCTTCTCCCTCGACCCGAAGGCCGTGAACCCGCTGGAGCCGGGGCGGCGCCCGTTCCACACCCTGATCCCGGCGCTCGCTGCCTTCGACGACGGACGGGTCTCGGCCTACGGCAGCATGGGCGGGGATGGGCAGCCGCAATTCCAGGCACAGGTGTTCACCCGCTACGCGGATTACGGGATGAGCCCCGCCGAGGCGGTCGACGCGCCGCGCCTGCTTTATGGGCGGACCTGGGGCGCCGAGTCGCTGACCGTGAAGGTCGAGGACCGGTTCGAGCCGGGCTGCATCGCCGCGCTCCGTCGCATGGGCCACGAGATCGAGGAGCTCGGCGGCGCCTATGTCGACTCGCTCGGCCATGCCGGCATCCTCGTGCGCCACCCCGGCGACGGGCGCGTCGAGGCGATGCACGATCCCCGCTCGGACGGCGGCGCGCTGGGCTTGTGACGCGCGCCTCAGTTCGTGATCTGCGGCTGCAGCGCGGTCAGGGCGAACATCCTGGCGAGCGCCCCGTCGATCGCCTGGCCGTCCGAGGCCTCGGCGTACCAGCCCGGCGAGGCGCAGGCCTGCAGGTTCGGGGCGATCTGCGCGGCGAAGGGCTGGACGAGGTTCCTGTAATCCTTGTGCAGCGCCGTGCTGCCGTCGGTCGGGTTGTTCAGGATCGGCAGGTAGGTGGTGTAGATCACCCCGACCGTGATGCCGGCGTTCTTGTAGAGCTGGCAGACCGAGGGGTCGAAGGCCGCCGTGCAATGGCCCGAGGTGCAGGGGCCCTTCACGTCGCGCAGGCCGTCCGTGACGATGAACAGGAAGGCGCGCGCCTTCGTCTGGTCGGTGCCGTCGCCGCTCGCGGGGATCTTCGCCTTGAGGTCGGTGAGCGGCTCCTTGAGGAAGCTGTCGCCGGTGCCGCCACCGTTGTTCGGGCCGAGCGTGATGCCCGTCGCCGCACGCTCCAGGGACGTCCAGTTCGCGCTGAGCGGCGCGAGTTCGGTGAGGCCGTAGGTCGTCGCGTTCGCGGCGGCGAGGCCCATCGCGTAGAGCGCGATCCGGTAATTGCTGGTGCCCGCGGCCTGCGCATCGCTCCGGGCCGTGCTGATCGTCCGGGTCACGGCGTCGCGCAGCACGTCGATCCGCAGCTGGATGCCGGCGCCGGCCGCGAGGTTCTGGTAGCTCTGCGGCACGACGCTGCCGTTCTGCACGACGTGGCATCCGAACACGCAGCCCGTCGCCGACCTGTTCCCGCCGTTGCGCTCCGCGTCGTAGGTCAGCTTGAACAGCTTCCCGGCCCCGTCCGTGGTCGAGGCGAGGCCCATCGACTGCGACACGTCGAGGGCCATGTAGAGGTCGGTGTAGAGCGGCATCGAGGCCTTGGAGGCCGACCGGCCCCCGCCCGTGAGGCTGGGGCGGCCGAACAGGCCGCCGATGGCCGTGCGGATGGAGACGCTGAAGCGCGCCTCCGCGGTGATCTGCTGGCCGGTCCTGGTGACCTCGACGGTGCCCGTCACCGCCGACTTGACCGTGCGCGCCACGTGCGCGTTGAAGAGGGCGGTGGCCCGGGTCTCGGCCTCCGCCCGGGCGGCCGCCACCGCGGCCGCGCTGCCGTCCGATCGCTGGATCAGGTCCTTGGCGACGCCGCTCGCGTAGAGGGCCGCCGCGTCCGCGCCCGTCTGGCAGGCCCCGCGGGCGACGAGGAGCTGGCCGTAATCGACGGCCAGCCCCATCGTGCCGACGAGCGGCAGGAACAGGAATCCGAACAGCACCGCGATGTTGCCGCCCCGGGCCGCGCGCCAGCGCCGCCGCATCCCGGCGAGCCGGGCGGGGCCGGCGAGCCGGCGCGGAACGGGCGGATGCGGGGCCATCAGAAACCGGGGCAGTTGGCGCTGGAATCCACCCGCGCGACCTGGCGCGGCCGGAAATAGGCGGAGCGGCGGAAGCCGGTCGGGAAGGGCAGGGCCGTGAGCACGAGCGGCCTGAAGAACACCTCGACGTCGACCACCACGAGCGGGACCGGCCCGAAGATCGAGGCCGGCAGCGTCAGCGGCGTCGTGGCCGCGGAATCGGGGGCCGGCAGCTGGGCCCCGCAGGGGCGTGCGCTGCCCGACAGCGCGCGGCTGAACACCGTCGCGCCGAGATAGGTGCAACTGGCGGTGCAGCTCGCGACCGCCTTGGTGAAGGCCACGCTCGAGATCGTGACATTGGCGAGCGCGTCGAGATCCCTTCTGCCGACCTGCCGGGCGTAGCGCAGGATGTCCGAATCGATCAGCGGCGCACTGCGGATCAGGCCGTCGATGTCGGCGGTGCTGAGCGTGCCGGTGGTCTGGGATACGAGTTCCGCGATCGAGTCGGCGACGTAGCCGGCGCGCGACGCCGCGGTGACGGCGCGGCTCGCCTCGACCGCGCCGAGGAAGAGGAGCAGCAGGATCGGGGCGACCAGCGCGAACTCCACCGCCGAGGCGCCCCCGGACGCCGCGAGCCCGCCTCGCGGCGTCCGGGCCCGCGCGGCGGGGTCGCGGCTCTCCGGCTTCATCGGACTAGCACCCCGCCTGCGTGCTGCCCGACGCGACTTGGAAGGGCTCGTTGGCGACGAGGTTCGTCGAGCGCAGCGTGACGGCGTTGCCGGCGACGGCGCCGGTGATGCTCTGGATGAAGCCCCCGACGTTCAGGAAGCTGTAGGTCACATCCACGAACAGGAAATCCCCCGGGCCGCCGAGGCAGTAGACCCTCTGGTTCGGATCGAGGTTTGCCGGCTTCAGGGCTGGGACGCTCGCGTCGATGTACGGATCGATGTCCGGCGCGTTCTGCGCCGATCCGCGCTTGCCGACCTTCGAGATGCTGACGCCGACCCGCGCGCAGTCGAGCGGCATCTTGAGCGCCGGGCAGAGCAGGTTCGCGCGGAACTGGTCGACCGTCAGCGCCTGCGCCTGCACGCCCCCGGTCATGATGGAGCGCGAGGCCGTGCGCGTCGCGTCATCGAGCGACTGCGCGGCGAAGTGATAGAGCGCGACCTGGAAGATCGCGAGGACGAAGCCGAGGAACGGCACGGATGTCAGCGCGAACTCGACCGCCGCGCTGCCCGCCTCGTCCCCGAATGCCCGGATCGCCCTGAGGCGGGGTCGCTTCCCGGTCGGCATGTCCCCTCTCGTCGCGCATTGCGGGCCTGCCCCGGCCGTCCGCCGGCCCGCAGGCACCCGCAGGCCGCTACGATGCATGCCGGCGCTTACCGGCGCGTGAAGGAAAAGAAGTATTCGGACGGCGACGAGGCCAAATATTGCTATAAATCACACGAGACTGAGCATTTTTTGTCAGTACTTGTGATAATTTCGACGTGCATGCCGACGATGTGAAACACTTGCTGTGATATGCTGCATCTCGGATGTTTTCGAGAGATGGCATCCGAGACATCCGAAGCTCTGCCCAGGCTCAAATCGTCGTGCGGCACGGGACCAACGTCCTTCGTGACCGGCATGAAATGCTCAGGTTCCGCCGCGCCCTGCCGGACGGGAGCGCCCGTTGCGAAGCCCGCTCGCCGCGGTGAGGGGCGCGGTGAGCCTGCGCCCGCACGTGGCTTGATCAAGATCACGAAGCGGCCGCATGCGGCAAATCCTTGCCGGCAGGAACTGCCGAGGCCAGGCATACAGCTTTTCAGGCCACACTATCCGCGACGCAGCGCATTCGCGGCATCCCAACCGCATGCCGTGCGATCGGATTTGGATTGATGACTTGAGAGATGGCGGAACCTGGATTTGAATGCGCTCATCGGCGTTGCGTTTCTGCCGAATGCTGGTCACTCTTGCCCGCCGATTGAGCAATCGTTCGCGCATATCCGGGATGGCGGCTGCTCGGCCTGACGGCCTGTACGCCGTTCCGCCGGCACCCCGCGGTCCGGCCGCGCGGGCTCTGGCACGGATGTTGCCCGGCGGACGCAACCGCAAGGGAGCGCATAATGGATACAACCGTCTCGAGCCGCCGCTGGCTGCAACTCCTGCTTGGGCTGATCGTCATGATGACGATATCGAGCCCGCAATACGTCTGGACCCTCTTCGTCAAACCCTTCCAGACGACCACGGGTGCCTCGCTCGCCGCCGTGCAGGTCACCTTCACGCTGGTGATCGTGCTGCAGACCTTCTTCTCGCCGGTCCAGGGCTGGCTGATCGACCGGTTCAGCCCCAAGCTGATGATCGCGATCGGCGCCGCGCTGAGCGGGCTCGGCTGGATCGCGGCCTCGTATGCCGACAGCCTGCTCGCCCTCTACGCCACCTACGGCCTCCTCTGCGGCCTCGGCACCGGCATCGTCTACGTGGGCATCGTCGGCCTGATGGTGCGCTGGTTCCCGGATCGCCGCGGCTTCGCGGTCGGGATCGTCGCGGCCGGCTACGGCATGGGCGCGATGATCACGACCTTCCCGATCACCGACCTGATGGCCGCGACCGACTACCGCCACACCCTCCTGGTGTTCGGCCTGATCCTCGGCGCCGTCGGCATCCTCGCGGCGCTGGGCCTGCGCGCGCCGCGCGCCGACGAGATGGCCGGCATCCCCGAGACCCGGATCCTGTCCGCGGCCCACGACACAGCCCCGAGGGCGATGCTGCGCACGCCCCTGTTCTGGCTGATGTTCTGCATGATGACGATGATGTCGACCGGCGGCCTCATGGTCGTCGCGAACTTCGCCAACTTCGCCCGCGAATTCGGCGTCGCCGACGCCCTCGTGTTCGGCTTCGCGGCACTGCCCTTCGCGCTGACCTTCGACCGCATCACCAACGGCCTGACCCGCCCCTTCTTCGGCTGGGTCTCCGACCATATCGGCCGCGAGAACACCATGGCGATCGCCTTCGCGCTCGAGGCGCTGGCGATCTGCCTGCTGCTCTACTACCGCCAGAACGCCTACGCGTTCGCGCTGCTCTCGGGCGTGGTGTTCTTCGCCTGGGGCGAGATCTTCTCGCTGTTCCCGTCGATCCTGACCGACACGTTCGGCACCCGGCACGCCACCACGAATTACGGCTTCCTCTACATGGCCCAGGGCGTCGGCTCGCTGCTCGGCGGCCCCGTCGCGGCGCTGATCCACGACGCGGCCGGCAACTGGGTGCCGGTTTTCTCGATCGCGATCGTCCTCGACCTGATCACGGCCGTGCTTGCCTATTTCGTGCTGAAGCCGATGCGGCGGACCTGGCTCGGGCGCGATGCGGCGCCCGTGCCCGAGGCCGCCCTCGGCAAGCCCGCGATGGTCTGACGGCGCGGGCCTCGACGAGCGGGGCGGGGCGGGGATGCCGGCATCCCCGCCCCGTCCGCGCGAAGGCTCAGCTCTTGAGGGTTCAGTTCTTGAGGGCTCAGTTCTTGAGGGCTCAGTTCTTGGCGGCCTTCACCGACAGGTCCGGCTTGTGGTTGAGGGTCTGGAAGACGACGCAGTAGCGCTCGGTGAGCTTGAGAAGCTGGTCGAGCTTCTCCTGCGGGGCATCGGTGTCGAGGGCGAAGGACAGGCGGATGGCCCGGAAGCCCACCGGCGCCTCCTTGTCGACCCCGAGCGTGCCGCGGAAGTCGAGATCGCCTTCCGCCGAGACGGTGCCGGACCGCAGCGGGATCTCGAGCGCGGTCGCCACGGCCTTGAGCGTCACGCCCGCGCAGGCGACGAGCGCC
This sequence comes from Methylobacterium nigriterrae, assembly GCF_037106235.1. Lineage (NCBI taxonomy): Bacteria > Pseudomonadati > Pseudomonadota > Alphaproteobacteria > Hyphomicrobiales > Methylobacteriaceae > Methylobacterium > Methylobacterium nigriterrae. The sequence continues at coordinate 109,059 of NZ_JBAWTG010000003.1, forward strand.
TCGAGCAGCATGTCGCCCGAGCACAGTTCCGCGCCCGAGCCGCCGGTCGCCGGGTGGAGGCCCGCCACCGCCAGCGCGCGGCCCGTCTCGACCTTGCAGGCGATGCTGGAATCGTCGAGCGAGCCCTTGGCCTTCAGGGTGATGACGGCGGAATCGGGGGTGCTGCGGTACTGGTCCTTCAGCGGGGCCTGAAGCGCGCGCAGGGCAGTGGCGTCCATGGGGTTTCCTCGTTGTGGTCGACCAAGGCTCGCGGGTCTAGAGCATGCTGCGAAAAAGTGGCAACGGTTTTTCGCGCGAAGCATGCCCTAACTGATTGAATCGATCATGTTTTCGGCGTTTTGACCGAATCGGTCGAAACGCGGCATGATCTAGCCTGCCGCGCGGGCCTCGGCCAGCCGGGGCGCCGGCCTACCACCAGTTCGCGGTCTGCGGGCTCGCCTCGGCGGGGCGCAGCGAGCGGTCGAGGGCCGAGAGGATCCGGCGCGCGGCGGCCTCGCTCGGGGGCGAGGCCGGGTCCCGGGGGCGGGCCAGGGGAAGCGCCACCGTGTCGTCGAGGCGGCCGGGCTTCGGGCGCATCACCACGGCCCGGTCGGCGAGCGCCACCGCCTCGCCGACGTCGTGCGTGACGATGAGGACGGTCGGGCGCACCTCCTCCCACAGGGCGAGCAGGTGCCCGTGCAGGTCGCGCCGGGTGAAGGCGTCGAGCGCCGAGAACGGCTCGTCGAGAAGGAGCACCCGCGGGTTCGCCACGAAGGCGCGGGCGATCGAGACCCGCTGCTGCTGTCCGCCGGACAACTCGCGCGGCCAGCGGCCCGCGTGCTCGGCGAGCCCCACCCGCTCCAGCGCGTGGGCGACGCGGGCGCGGCGCTCCGTCCCCGGCAGGTCGGCGAGGCCGAAGCCGACATTGTCGGCGACGTCGAGCCATGGCAGCAGGCGCGGCTCCTGGAAGACCAGGCCGACGCCGGGATGGGGCGCCGTGATCGGCTCGCCGTCGAGCCGGACATGGCCCGAACTCGCCCGGTCGAGACCCGCGACGAGCCGCAGCAGGGTGGTCTTGCCGCAGCCCGAGCCGCCGATCAGGGCGACGATCTCGCCTGCCGGCACGTCGAGGCCGATGCCGGAGAGCGCCTGCGTGCCGTCCTGGTAGGTCTTGGAGAGATCGTGGATTTCGAGCAAGCGTCGGGCTCCGGTCGCCTCCGCATCGGGCGAAGACCTGTCACGGGAATGGCATAGCCGTGCCGGCCCGCCCGATGCTACAGGCGAACGGCGAATGTGGACCGGAGGCGCGCCGCCGTGACCGTGGTTTCATGCCGGATCCCGGGCGCGCATCTTCTGGCCGCGGTGCTCCTGGCTGCCGCGCTCCCGGCTGTCGCCCTGCTGCCGACGGGGGTGCTGGCCGCCGACGTCCCGGGCGCGCCCCGCGACGGGCGCTTCGTGGCGGCCTGCGAGGATCTCGGCCGGTTCTGCACGGCGCGGGCCTGCGGGCGCGACCAGATCGCGGCGGCGCTCGGCTGCCGGGCGCTCTGCCCGAGTTCGGTGGTGCTGCGCGTCGAGCCGGCCGCCTGCGCGATCCTGTCGCCGGTCCCCTTGCGGCGACGCGGCTGAGATACTTGGTCGACCTGGCGCAGGCCCGTGAAACGAAAAGCGTTCCAGCGCATTAACCTGCTTAAATGGCGGCTGCCGGCCGCCCGCCATCCCGAGACAATCCAGCACAGCGCGGCCGTGACGAAAGGCGGGCCGCGGGAGACCGTTCATGTCCGCGTTCCGGAGCGACCTCAACCCGCCCCATTCGGGCCCGACCTCGGACCCGGTCCTGTACGGGGTCGCCTCCGGCCTCGCCGAGCTGTTCCCGCCGGTCGAGCCGGGACGCCCCGCCTCGCGCAGCGAGGGAGAGGGCCGTCGCGACCGCGACGACGAGGCGCACGAGGCCGAGGATTCATAGGCTCTCGCGCGCCGTGTCCTGCCAGCGGGTGAGGGGCTTCGTCAGCGCCACCAGCGCCGCGTCGGCGAGCTTGCCGAGGACCGCGAAGGCGATGATGGCGGCGAGGATCTGGTCCGGCTTGCTGAATTGCTGGCCGTCGACGAGCAGGTAGCCGAGCCCCTCGGACGCACCCATCAGCTCCGCCGCCACCACGAACAGGAAGCCGAGGCCGAGGCCGGTGCGCAGGGCGACGAGGGTCGCGGGCAGCACGGCCGGCAGCAGGATGCGCCGGGCGAGCGCCGCCTTCGAGAGCCGGAAGATGCGGCCCACCTCGACGAGCTTGCGGTCGACCGAGGCGATGGCGCCCGCCACCCCGACATAGACGGGAAAGAACACGCCGACCGCGATCAGCGCCACCTTCGGCGTCTCCAGAATGCCGAGCCACAGGATGAAGAGCGGCACCCAGGCGAGGGAGGGCACCGCGCGCAGGGCCTGCAGGCTCGGGTCGAGGAGGTCGCGCGCGAGCGGCAGCGTGCCGGTGAGCGCCCCGACCGCGATGCCGGCCACCGCCCCGAAGGCGAAGCCGAGCGCCACCCGCAGGAGCGTCGCGGCGACATGCGTCCACAACTCGCCCGAGGCCGCGAGCCCGTAGAGGGTCGCGCCGATCCGGCTCGGCGGCGGCAGCAGGCGCCCCTGCGCCAGGCCGTGGCGCACGGCGAGCTCCCAGCTCACCGCGAGGACGAGGGGCAGCAGGAAGCCGAGCGCGAGGCGCCCACCCGAGCCGAGGCGCGCGGCACGGCGCGGCAGGGTCCGCGCGGGCGGAGTCGTGGTGTCGGTCGCGAGGCCGTGCGCGCTCATGCGGGCGCCGTATCACATGCCGGCGCGAAACCCGAGACCCGTCAGCGGGCGGCCGCGGGCGGGTTGAACTGCGGGTCGATCAGCCCGTCCACCGCCGCAGCGACGTCCGTGTCGGCCGGGATCACGCCAGCCTGCTGGAGCGCCAGGCCGGCGGCCCGGATCGTCTCGGCCTGCGCCGGCCCGACGGCGGGCTGGCTCAGGTCGGTGCGCTCGATCTGCCGGGCGATCACGGGCTCGGGCAGCCTGGTCGCCGCCGCCAGAGCCGACTTCAGGGCATCCGGGTTCTTGAGCGCGTAGTCGCGCGCCTTCTCGTAGGCCGCGATCACGGTCCGGACGAGGTCGGGATGGGCCTTGGCGAATTCCTCGCGCACGTCGAGGACGCCCCAGGTGTTGGCCGCGGCATCCCGGAAGAACAGCACGTCGCCGTTCTCGATCTCGGCCGCCGCCATCATCGGGTCGAGGCCCGCCCAGGCATCGACGTCGCCCCGGTCGAGCGCCGTGCGCCCGTCGGGATGCTGCAGCAGCACGAGCTTGGCGTCCTTCTCGGCGAGCCCGGCGCCCTGGAGCGCGCGGATCAGGAAGATGTGCGGGTCGGTGCCGCGGGTCACCGCGATGCGCTTGCCCTTGAGGTCGGCGACCTTGGCGATGCCGGTTTCCTTGCGGGTGACGAGCGCCGTCCATTCCGGCCGCGAATAGGCGTAGATCACCTTGATCGGGTTGCCGTTGATGCGCGCCAGCAGCGCCGCGGCGCCGGCCGACGAGCCGAAATCGATGGCGCCGCCGTTCAGGAACTCGAGCGCCTTGTTGGAGCCGAGCGACTGCGTCCAGCGCACCTTGATGCCCTGGGGCTTCAGCGCCTCCTCCAGGAAGCCCTTCTCCCTGAGGACGAGGCTGACGGGGTTGTAGGTCGCCCAGTCGAGGCGGATCTCGCCGACATCGGCGGCGCGGGCGGGGGCGGCGAGGGGCAGGGCGGCCACGGCAAGGCCGCCGAGCACGGCGCTCACGAGGGTCCGGCGGTCGAGGCGCAGCGTCATGAATTCCACCCTTCGCATCCGCCGCACCGAAGGGCGCCGGTGCCTATCAGCTAGGCGGCGGCGTTCTTTAAGTCAAACGAAAAATCCGCGGAAGAGAACGGGTTTCGCTGCGCCGTGCGTGGTCACGCCGGTGTGTCGCGCCGGGCCGCTGGCACCTTCAGCGTAACATGCTACGGGGTTGGGATGTTCGACGCCGCCGCAGCCTTCGACAAGGTTCTGGACAACCTCGACCGGGAGATCCGCGAGCCGACGAAGCTCCGCGCCGTGCTGGTCCCTGAGCTGCGCCGGGTGATGGAGCGCGGCCATAAGGAGGCCGAGAAGCGCCTCCTGAAGGACCGCGACGGCATCGCCTGCGCGCAGTCGATCAGCAACCTCACGGACGCGCTCGTCCGGGCGATCCACGACGCGGTGGTGTGGCGGCTCTACCCCAACGACAATCCCTCGACCGGCGAGCAACTCGCGGTGGTCGCCACCGGGGGCTACGGACGGGGCACGATGGCGCCGGGCTCGGACATCGATCTCCTGTTCCTGCTGCCCTACAAGCAGACCGCCTGGTCGGAGAGCGTCGTCGAGGCGATGCTCTACGTGCTGTGGGACCTGAAGGTGAAGGTCGGCCACGCCACCCGCTCGGTGGAGGAGTGCCTGCGCGAGGCCCGCGCCGACATGACGATCCGCACCGCGCTGCTCGAGGCCCGCTTCATCTTCGGCACGCGGCCGCTGTTCGAGGAGCTGGTGACGCGCTTCGACGCGGAGCTCGTCGTCGGCACGGCCCACGAGTTCGTCGAGGCGAAGCTGCGCGAGCGGGACGCGCGCGTCGCCAAGGCCGGCGCCTCGCGCTACCTCGTCGAGCCGAACGTGAAGGACGGCAAGGGAGGGCTGCGCGACCTCAACACCCTGTTCTGGATCGCGAAGTACACCTACCGCGTGCGCGATCAGATGGAGCTCGTCACCGCCGGCCTGTTCACGGCCGAGGAGTACAAGCTGTTCGAGCGCTGCGACGAGTTCCTGTGGCGGGTGCGCTGCCACCTGCACTTCGTCACGGGCCGGGCCGAGGAACGCCTCTCCTTCGGGCTGCAGCCGCGCATCGCCGAGCGCATCGGCTTCGGCGCGCGCGGCGGCCTCTCGGGCGTCGAGCGCTTCATGAAGGCCTATTTCCTGATCGCCAAGGATGTCGGCGACCTCACCGCCATCGTCTGCGCGGAACTCGAGGCGCGCCACGCCAAGCGCACGCCCGTGCTCGACCGCTGGATCGGCCGCTTCCGCGACCGCTTCCGGGCGACCGCCATCGAGGCGGAGGATTTCTGGATCGACCACGGACGGGTGAACCTGCGGGCCGAGGACGCCTTCGAGCGCGATCCCGTCAACCTGATCCGGCTGTTCTGGCTCGCCGACCGGCACAACCTCGCGATCCATCCCGACGCCAAGCGCCTCGCCAACCGCAGCCTCCGCCTGATCGGCCACTCGCTGCGGGCGGACGAGGAGGCCAACCGCCTGTTCCTCGACATCCTGACCTCGAAGAACTCGCCCGAGACGATCCTGCGCCAGATGAACGAGGCGGGCGTGCTCGGCCGCTTCATTCCGGATTTCGGCCGCATCGTCGCGATGATGCAGTTCAACATGTACCACCACTTCACGGTGGACGAGCACCTGCTGCGGTCGATCGGCGCCCTCGCCTCGATCGATTCCGGCCGGGTCGACGAGGAATACCCGCTGGTCTCGCGCCTGATCGGCACGATCCACAACCGCACGGCCCTCTACGTCGCGATCCTCCTGCACGACATCGCAAAGGGGCGGCCGGAGGACCATTCCATCGCGGGCGCGGCGATCGCCGAGAAGCTCGGGCCGCGCTTCGGTCTCGGCCAGGCCGAGACCGAGATGGTGGCCTGGCTCGTCGAGCATCACCTGCTGATGTCGATGACGGCCCAGAGCCGCGACCTCTCCGACCCGAAGACCATCGAGAAATTCGCGAGCGTGGTGCAGACGCTGGAGCGGCTGAAGCTCCTCGCCATCCTCACCGTCGCCGACATCACGGCGGTGGGACCGGGTGTCTGGACCGCCTGGAAGGGCACGCTGATCCGCACCCTCTACGACGAGACCGAGGTGGTGCTCTCCGGCGGCCATTCCGAGATCGCCCGCACCGACCGGGTGCGCCTGATCCAGATGGCCTTGCGCGAGCAGCTGACCGACTGGACGTCCGAGGCGTTCGACGCCTACGCGGCCCGCCACAACCAGGCCTACTGGCTGAAGGTCGAGGCGGTGCGCCAGTTCAAGAATGCGGGCTTCATCCGGCGCCTGACCGAGGAGGGCCGCACGGTCGCCACCGAGGTCGAGACCGATCCGGTCCGCGGCGTCACCGAACTCACCGTCTACTCGCCCGACCACCCGCGGCTGCTCGCCATCGTCACCGGCGCCTGCGCGGCGGCGGGCGGCAACATCGTGGACGCCCAGATCTTCACGACGACGGACGGATTCGCCCTCGATTCGATCTTCGTCTCGCGCGCCTTCGAGCGCGACGAGGACGAGATGCGCCGGGCCCGGCGCATCACGGCGGCGATCGAGCGGGCGCTCAAGGGCGAGATCAAGATCGCCGAGCTCGTGGCCGACAAGCACCCGCCGACGAGCGCGCGCGCCAAGACCTTCCCGGTGCCGCCGGACGTCATCATCGACAACGCCCTGTCGAGCCGCGAGACGGTGATCGAGATCACCGGCCTCGATCGGCCCGGCCTCCTCTACGAGCTGACGACGGCGCTGAGCCGCCTCTCGCTCAACATCACCTCCGCGCACGTGGCGACCTTCGGCGAGCGGGCGGTGGACGTCTTCTACGTCACCGACCTCACGGGCACCCGCGTGATCCAGCCCGACCGGCAGGCCACGATCCGCAACACGGTGATGGAGGTCTTCGCGGGCGACGTCGCCGCCCTCAAGGCCGAGGGGCTCGAAGCCCTCGTGGTCGCCCCGCCGCCCCGCGAGGCGTGACACGGCGAGGGAGCGCAGCCCCTCGCCGGGCACTTCGGCTCAGCGGCCGGTATTGGCCGAGGGATTCGACTCGCTGCCCGCCTGATTGCCGGTGCTGGTGCTGCCGCCGCCGCTATGGCCGCTGCTCGGCGCGTTGCCCTGGGCGAGGGCGGTCCCGGCGGTGCCCGCGGCGAGGGCGAGGGCGAGGGCGATGAGGGCGGTGCGCAGCGTGGTGGCGCTTCTGGTCATGGCGGTGGTCTCCGTGTCCTGACGTGCGTGGCGTCTGTTCGTTGGTCGGCCGCGATCCGGCCGGGACGGCTTGGTCGGGACCGCGTCCCGCCCCAACCGGCGCGCCGACAGGGTCGTTCCGAAAAAGCCCTCGCTCCGCGCCGCGGGGCGGTCACGCTCGCGCGCACCGCGGGTTGATTTCGAGGCTCCGCCGTCTGATATCAGCGCCGACCCCCGAACCAATCCGGACGACTGAATCGCAATGATGGGCAACGACATGGAGCATGACGACCGGCGCGAGGAGCAGCGTGCGGACCTCGGCGGCGACGGCGCCGCGCAGGCCGGCACCGCGCCCGAGCCGCAGCCGGGCACCGAGGCCCTGGCCGCCCTCACGGCCGAGCGCGACGACTTCAAGGACCGGCTCCTGCGCACGCTTGCCGAGATGGAGAACCTGCGCCGCCGCACCGAGCGCGAGACCGCCGACGCCCGCACCTACGCGGTGACGAACTTCGCGCGCGACATGCTCACCGTGGCCGACAACGTGCGCCGCGCCGTCGAGAGCGTGCCGGCGGAGGCCCGCGCCGGCGCTGACGGTGCCTTCAAGGGGCTTCTCGACGGCATCGAGCTGACCGAGCGCGACCTCCTGAAGACGCTGGAGCGTCACGGCGTGAAGGTGATCGAGCCCGAGGGCCAGCGCTTCGACCCGAACCGGCACCAGGCGATGTTCGAGGTGCCCAATGCCGAGGTGCCGAGCGGCACCGTCGTGCAGGTGGTCCAGACGGGCTACGTGATCGGCGACCGCGTGCTGCGCCCGGCCCTCGTCGGCGTCGCCAAGGGCGGCCCGAAGCCGGCCGGCGCGCCGGACGCGGCCTAGGAGCATGCGGCCGTTTCGTGGAAACGGCCGCATGCTCCATCTTCCTAGGACCGCATGATGCTTTCGGAGAGCCGGGTTCCACGCTTCCGCATCATGCTCTAGCCGAGCCGCGTCCCCGGCCCGCCCGACACGGGAGCGGCCTTCCGTCAATCCAGGCAGGGCAGCAGCAGGGCGCCGTCGGCGATGAACTGCGCCTTGTCGCGGACCGCCCGCGACGTCGACGGGTTCCGGGCGACCAGGGCGGCTTCGGTATGCAGGCGGTCGTGGCAGGCGCAATGCGGGATGTCGCCGGGCGGCGGCGTGCAGGCGTCGTGGTGCATGCAGGCGACGTCGAGCGCGTCGACCGGCGGATGACCCGGCCCGCGATTGCCCGGCCCGCAATAATTGCCGTGGATCAGAAGCGCGCCGCGGGCGGCGTCGATCCTGGGCAGGTCCTGGGCTGCCGTCGGTCCTGTCGCGACGGCGAAGATCAGTGCGGCCGCGCGAAGGCGGCTCAGGATGGAGGCATTCAAGGCAGGTCCTTCCGGATGAGAGGGCTCCCCTTCCGCCCGCCAAGATGGATCAGGTCCGCGGGCCGGCAACCGCCTGCGACCGCACTGCACAAAGGCCATGCCCCACCGCATGCCGCGGGCCCGGCCCGCGGAACCGCTCGTTCGGGCCGGCCTCACAGCGCCAGCATCAGCAGGCCGACGATGGTGACGGCCAGGATCAGGCAGATCGCCAGATCGAGGATCCGCGTGCCGCCGCAGGGATCGGATTCGTCGCGGCGGCTCATGGAGGCGGTCGGGATCGAGGCCGGGATCATGGGTGCCAACGTGGGAGGGAGCCGGAGGGAGGGACGGATCTCGGGCCGGGGCCGCGAGGTGCCGCCGCCGCTTCGATCGGGGGGACGCGCGGAGCGGCGGCCTGCGGCGCTCCTGGAATGCCGGCGCGGTGGACCTGATCCGCGAAGGCGGTTCCGAGGACGGGAAGAGCGAGTGCGACGAGGCCGTAGAGGCCGCGGCGGAACGGGGCGAGACCGGGACCGCGCGGGAGCGCCGGGATCCGGGTGGAGGCGAGCCGCAGCGGCGGCAGCGGAGGGCAGGCGTACCGTTCATCGGTCATCGGGATCACTTCCGTGGGAAATTTGACCACGCCAAAACCTACGTGTGCAAAAATCCCACGTCAATCGGGAATCGAAGTCCGGAAGTGCGCTGCCACACCGTGTGGGATTGTGTCCCACGTTCACCACCGTATGGTGACCCCATGTCCGACACCACCGAGCCCGGCCCGGAGGGGGCCCGCGACGGCGTGAGCCTCCACGCACCGGTGGCCCGCCTCCTGCGGCCGCTGGTGCGGCTGCTCGTGGCCCGCGGCATTACCTTTCCGGCGCTCACGAACCTCCTGCGCGAGCTCTACGTGAACGTCGCCGAGTACGATTTCGCGCTGCCCGGCAAGGAGCAGACGGACAGCCGCGTCAGCCTCCTGACCGGCATCCACCGCAAGGAGGTGCGGCGGCTGCGCGGCGCGGGCGCGCCCGTGAGCGCGGTCCCGGCGGTGGTCTCGCGCACGAGCCGGATCATCGCCCGCTGGATCGCCGACCCGAGATTCACCGACGGCCAGGGCCGCCCCCTGCCGCTGCCGCGCACGGCCGAGGGCGAGGGTGCCTCCTTCGAGAGCCTCGTCTCGGGCATCACGCGCGACCTGCGCCCGCGCGCCGTGCTCGACGAGTGGCTCGACCGCGGTCTCGCCTTCCTCGACGCCGACGGGCGCGTCGTGCTGGCGGAATCGGCCTACGTGCCGAGGGGCGGCGGCGAGCCCCAGCTCTACTATTTCGGCCGGAACCTGCACGACCATATCGCGGCGAGCGTCGCCAACATCGTGGGCGATGAGCCCCGCTTCCTCGAGCGGGCGGTCCATTACGACGGGCTCTCGGCCGACCTCGCCCGACGCCTCGAAGGGCGCGCCCGCGAGATCGCCATGGACGCGCTGCAGCAGGCCAACCGCGAGGCGCACGCCGCCTGCGAGACCGATCCCGGCGGCGGGCATCGCTGGAACTTCGGCATCTACGTCTATGCCGAGGAGGCGCCGCCGTCCGGCTCGGGTAGCGCGGCGTGAGGAGCAGCCGCGTGCGTGCCCCGAACCGCCGCGATCTCCTGCGCTGGCTCGCGGCCTTGAGCGGCGCGCTGCTCCAGGCGCCGGCCCGGGCCGCGCCCGACGCGCCGGTCCGCGACCAGGGCATCGGCGGCACCGGCGCCCGGCCGGAGACCGGCCCGGGCGAGGGTCCGCTCGGCGAGAGCGACCGCGGCATCGGCGGCACGGGCGTGATCGGCACGATCCGCCGCTTCGGCTCGATCGTCGTCAACGACCTGCGCATCGGCTACCCGGCGGACGTCGCGGTCCGCATCGACGGCGAGGCGGCGAGCGCCCGCGACCTGAGGATCGGACAGGTCGTGCGGGTGGTCGCGCGGCCGGGCGAGCACGGCCCCTCGACCCGGCGCATCGAGGTTGCGAGCGAGGTGGTCGGGCCGATCGAGTCGGTCGCGAAGGGCGGCCTCACGGTGCTGAGCCAGCGGGTCTCGACCGCCGGCCTGAAGGGGGCATGGGCGGCGGGTGACCGGGTCGCCGTCAGCGGCCTGCGCCGGCCGGACGGCGTGATCGTGGCGAGCCTGATCGAGCCGCGGCCGAACGGGCCCGCCCGGGTCGCCGGCCCGGTGCGGCGCGGGCCCGACGGCGTGGCCGTGATCGGCTCCTTGCGCCTCGACGGGGTGGAGCCCGGCCTGATCGGCCGGCGCGTCCTCGTCACCGGCGAGCCGGCGGCGGGGGGCTTGCGGGTCGCGTCCGCGAGCGAGGCCGGGGCGCTGTTCGTTCCGGGCCTCGAGCGGGTCTCGATCGAGGCCTATATCGGCCGCAGCGGCGACCGGCTGGCGCTCGGTTCCGGATACGGCGTCGCCGGCACCCCGAGCGCCGCGGTGCCGCGGCGCGGCAGCGTGCGGGCGGTGCTCACCACCGGGATCGCCGGCGACGGCCGGCTCACCGTGGAGCGGCTGCGCATCGACGATCGGCCGGCTCCCGGCAGCCCCGGGCGCGGAACCGGCGAGCCCGGGAGCCCGGCCGGGCCGGGCCGCTTCGAGCGCCTGCCGGACCGGCTCGACTTCCGAAACGGTGTGCCGGGGATGCCCGACCGGCCGGGCGTCCCGTCGCCGCGCGGGCTCGAAATCGACACGCGGCCGATCCCGGGCAACCGGCCCGGCGGCTTCGGCGGCGGTCTCGCCCCGGGGGGCGGGCCGGGCGGCGGGTTCGGAGGCGTGGCGCCGGGCGGCCCCGCGCCGGGCGGCCTCGGCGGACCCGGCGGGTTGGGGGCGCCGGGCGGCCTCGGCGGACCCGGCGGATTGGGTGGCCCGGGCGGGCTGGGCGGCCCAGGCGGCCTCGGTGGCCCCGGCGGCCGCCGCTGAGACGCGGCTCCGCTCAGGTCAGCATGTAGGTGAGGAGCGAGCGCAGCTGCGCCGGCTTGATCGGCTTGTGCACGAGTTCCGCCCCGATCCCCGCCGCGCGGCGCTCGATCTCGGGCGAGTAGTCGGCGGTCGTGACGATCACCGGCACGGCGGCCCGGGTGAGGTTGCGCAGGTAGGCGGCGACGTCGAGGCCGCAGGCGCCCTCGTCGAGGTGGTAGTCGAGGATGAGGAGGTCGGGGGCGACGCTGCCCTCCGACACGCCCGCCATCACGCCCGCGAGGTCGCGATAGGCCGAGACCTCGGCGTCCCAGTTCCGCAGGAGGCGCTTGAGGGCGTCGGCGGTCGAGGGATCGTTCTCCACGATCAGGATGCGGGCGCCCGTCAGCCGGGTCGCGATCGGGGCGGCGCGCGCCTCCGGTTCCGCCTGATCCAAGCCGAGCGGCAGGCTCAGCCCGATCCGGGTGCCGTGGCCGGGGCGCGAGGCGAGGTCGAGGGGGTGGCCGAGGGCCTGCGCCATGCGCCGCACGATCGAGAGCCCGAGGCCGAGGCCGGGCTCCTCGCCCTTGCCGGTCGGAGAGCTGACCGAGGTGCTCTTGCCGCCCCCGCCCCGGTAGAATTCCTCGAAGACGAGCTCGCGCTCGCCCTCGCCGATGCCCCGGCCGGAATCCACCACCTCGATCCGGCACTGCCCCGCGCGCCGCCGCGCCGCCAGCATCACCCCGCCCCGTTCCGTGTAGCGGATCGCGTTCGAGACGAGATTCTGGAGGATGCGCTGCAGGAGTCCCGGATCGCTCGTCACCACGAGGCCGCGGTCCCGTATCCGCAGGCGCAGGCCCTTGCGCGCGGCGAACGGCTGGAAGCTTCCCCCGATGGCGGCGAACAGCTCGCGCAGGGCGATCGGCTTCACCTCCGGGCGGACGATGCCGGCATCGAGCTTGGAGATGTCGAGCAGCGTCTTGATCAGGTCCTCGATGGTCTGGAGGCCGCGGTCCACCTGGCCGGCGATCACGGCGGCCTCGGGGCCGAGGGGCAGGTCGGACAAGGCCGAGATCGAGAGGCGGGCGGCGTTGAGCGGCTGCAGCAGGTCGTGGCTCGCGGCGGCGAGGAAGCGGGTCTTCGAGCGGTTGGCGGTCTCGGCCTCCTCCTTAGCGGCGGCCAGCGCCGCGTTCGAGCGCTCGAGGCGGTGCATCAGCCCGGTGAGTTCCTCCGTGCGGCTGCGGACGCGGCCTTCCAGCGTGATCGCGGTCTGGAACAGCGAGTAGGCGCTGCCCTGCTGGTCCATGCTGCGCTCGACATGGGCCATCAGCGCCGCGTTGATGCGCTCCAGCTTCTCGATGCGCCGCTCGAGGGAGTCCGGCGCGGGGCTCGCCGTGAGGGTCACGTGGCGGCTGGGGCCGCGGCCGATCGCCCGATCGCGATGCCCGTGAAGGTCTGGTTGAGGTGCATCGCCCGGTACTGCTCGCCGTAGGTCTCGAAGCCGACGACGTTGTAGCGCCGGTAGAGTTCCGCGATGCCGTGGCGGACCTGCCGGCTCTCGGCATCGAGCCGGCGCAGCACGCACTCGAAGCCGATCACGAGATCGACCCCGCCGAGCGCCTCGTCGAGGCGGGTCAGCTCCGCACGCGTCGCCGCGACGATGTCGCAGGGCTGGGCGAGCGTGAGCACCACGCCCTCGTCGACGGCGCAGAAGAAGCTGAGCGACCCGTCCTGGTTCATGCGCCGGATCGAGCGGCAGAAATACTCGCCGCCGATCTTCACCGCGAGCGGGTAGGCGGCAAAGCTCATCGGCGAGAGCCGCTCGGGATCGAGCCCCACCGCCATGGCGTACTCGCGCGCGGCGGGCTCGGCGTTGAGCTCGCGGACGACGCGGCCCTCGTTGTCGGAGGCGGTGACCACGAACTTCGTGCTCGTCGGCTCGAAATTGTCGCTCTTGAAGATCTGGACCGGGAAGTCGGTCTCGACGAGCAGCAGCACGGCCGCGTCGCGGTGGATGCTGCCCTCGTGCAGCAGCACCGTGTCACGGAAGGTGAGGTCGTCGCCCGAGGAGCCGCCGACGAGCGGGATGCCGTCGAGCGCCCAGGCGATGGCCGAGACCACCGTCTCCTCGGCATCCGCGAGCCCGTCGATGAGCGAGAGGGCGAAGCGCCGCTCCCGCATCTGGTCCGGCCCGTGCGGCTCGAGGGTGCGGCGCAGGGCGCGGACCGTGGAGGCGGTGCGCTCGACGTCGAGATGGCCGATCGCGTCGACGACCGCCGAGACGATGCGGAAGCCCTGCTTCGGGAAGGCGATGACGACGAGGCCCCGGTCGATCCCGCCCGCGGGCGAGAAGCCGCCCGACATGGTGCAGCCGGCGGTCGCCGCGCCGGGGAAGCGCGCGCGCAATGCCCGGTTGAGCGTCTCGGGTTCGTAATCGGGGGAGAAGAACACGACGAGCTGCGCCGGATCGGCCTCGGCGATGGCCGCCGCGATCTCGGCGACGGCCTCGGCGGCGTCGGTCGCCTCCGTCCAGGCCGTTCTGATCCCGCACAGATGCGCGCGCATCTGCGTGCCCTGTCCCACGTCCCGCTCCCGTCCCGTGCCGGGCTTGGCGCCCGTGCTGTTGCGGGCGGAGTATGTCGGGGTGCGGGTTCGCGCGCAACTGGACCGGCCGCGGCACGCGTGCGCGGTGCCGTCCGCCCATCCGGGCGGACGACGTCGCAGATCACGCCTTCGCGGTAAATCGCGCCGCGCAGCCGTCATAGCCGGCTATCAAAAGCCCGCCCCCCGCCTCGCCGAGCACCATGGCGGCCGTCGAGAGGCCGTCGGCGAGAAGGCCTGTCGGCGCCGTGACGGTGACCGAGGACAGGGCCTTCGGCGAGCGGCCGGTGCGGGGATCGAAGATGTGATGGTCGGCGTGATCGGCCGAGAAGCTCGTCGCGTAGTCGCCCGAGGTCGAGGCGAAGCCCGTGAAGGGGGCGATCACCTCGGCGATCCGGTGCGGCGGGCGCGGGTCGGCGAGGCCGAGGCGCCAGGGCGTGCCGTCGGGATGCCGCCCGCTCGCGCCGAACTCGCCGGTGTCGATGAAGGCGTCGCGGATGCCGTGGGCCTCGAGGCAAGCCATCACCCGGTCGGCGGCGAAACCCTGCACGAGGCCGTTCAGGGTCAGGCCCATGCCGGGCGGCAGCCGGATCGCGTCCTCCCCCACGCTCACCCGGCGCCAGTCGACCCGGGCGACGGCCTCGCGCAAAGCCGCCTCGCCCGGGCGCTCGCCGCGCGCGGCGGCTCCCGCCCACAGGGTCCAGAGGGGCTGCACCGTCGGGTCGAAGGCGCCCCCGCTCGCCTCGGCGAGGGCGAGGGCGAAGCGCAGCGGCGCGAGGAGGAGCGGGTCGGGCGCGTCGAGGACGCCGTCGCGGTTGAGCCGCGCCAGCGCGCTGTCCGCCCGGAACAGGCTCGCGGCGGCCTCGACCGCCCGGATCGCCCGGAACGCCGCCTGCAGGGCGGGTTCGAGGGCGGCCTCGTCGCGGTGGGCCAGCGTCAGCGCCATGACGGTGCCGAGCGCGAGCCCCGTACGGGTGCGCGTCGCGAGCCCGCGCGCGGCGGCGTGGCCGCGGAAGGCCGCGACGCCGCCGAGGCCCGCGGCCGCCGCGAGCGCCCCGGCCGCGCCGAGAAGCACCTTGCGGCGCCGCATCGGGGGAGCCCGCCCGGTCATTCGGCGGCCATCGGCTCGGGCGCCAGCACCCGCCCGCGCTTGCGCGCCAGCACCTGCGGCACGCATTGCCCCGGATCGTGGATGATCGTGACGCAGTCCATGCACTGGAAGCACTCGGCGTAGTCGATCTGCCCCGAGGGCGCGATGGCGCCGTAGCGGCAGCGCACCCGGCAGAGCTGGCAGGGGCTGCCGCACTCGGCCCGGCGCGGGATCCAGTCGAGGAGGCGCAGCCGCCCGGCGAGCGCGAGGCCGGCGCCGAGCGGGCAGAGATAGCGGCAGAACGCCTTGTAGACGAAGAGGTTGAGCAGGATCAGCCCGGCCCCGTAGAGGACGAAGGCCGGAGCGCGCACGAAGGTGAGCGTGATCGCGGTCTTGAACGGCTCGATTTCCGCGAAGGCGTCGGCGAGCGGCGAGGCGAGGGCGGCGGCCCCGAGGATCGCGGCGAGCACCCCGTATTTCAGGAGGCGCAAGGGGCGGTCGATCCGCGGCGGCAGCGCGATCTGGCGCAGGCGCAGCGGCCGGGCCGCCCAGGCGGCGAGCTCCTGCAGGGCGCCGAAGGGGCAGAGCCAGCCGCAGAAAGTGCCCCGCCCCCAGGCGACGAGGCTCGCCAGCACGAAGGCCCAGAGCAGGAGCGAGGGCGGGTCGTACAGGAGGAAGCTGAGGTCGCGGGTCGACACGCCCGCCCGCACGAGGCCGACCAGCGTGACGATCGAGAGCTGCGCCTGCGCATACCAGCCGATGAACAGGAGCGTGAAGGCGAGGAAGGCGAGGCGGACGGGCGCGAAGCGGCGCTGGTCCGCCACGAGGCCGCGCTGGCGCACCAGCACCGGCACGAGGAGGCCGAGGGAGGCCGCGATGAGGCCGAGCTCCAGCCCGCGCGCGCGCCAGGACTCGGTCCAGCTCGGGCCGGCATCGGATGTCTGGCGGTCGAACAGGGCGGCCGGCAGGGCATAGGTGGCCGAGAACTCCCTCGGGACCCGCTCGACCAGGATCTGCCCGCGCTCGCGCTCGATCTTCTCGGTCAGCGTCCAGGGGGCGCTCGGGTCGAACCCGGCCTGGCTCGCGATCCTGAGGATGGTCCAGGGCCCCTCCGGCAGGCCCGCCATGCCGGCGCCGCGGCGCTCGATCGCCATGTCGCGGGCGTTGATGGTCAGGCCGCCCTGCTGCACGGCCAGGCGGTCGGGGATCGAGCCCAGAACGAAGTCGTCGCCGAGCGGGTTCAGGGGGCCGGCGCTCACCACCATCACGGCGTGGTCGCCGGGGCCGAGCTCGCGCATCAGGGAGGCGTGGCGAGCCTCGCCGAGGAGGTTGCGGCCGATCACGGGCGCGTTGAGATAGGCGATGTAGAGATCGGTGAGCGGCGCCCCGGGCGGCCCCTCGCCCTGGCCCTCGACGGAGCTGCCCCGGAAGGCCGCCTCGGCCTCAGCGTTCGTGACGGTGAAGCGCTTGACGGAGCCGCGCGCCAGGAGCTCGCCGAAGCCCAGGGGCTCGTAGGTGTCCCGCGCCTCGACCTTCAGTCCGACATTGGCGGCGGCCCCGAAACCGAGCTTCCCGCGGGCGACCGCCAGCGAGGCGGCAAGGATCGACTCGTTGATCACCCGCGTCGAGGCGGTTGCCATCGAGACCCCGTCGACCACGCCCTGCGGCGACGCCCCGTTCGCCCGCGCGTTCGGCCGCCCGACCCGGATCGAGCGGCGGGCCGAGAGGCCGACATACTGCTCGACGAAGGCGAAGAGCGGGCCCTCGCCGAGCCCTTCGAGGAAGACGGGCTCGTGGTGCGAGAGCACCCGCACGTCCCGGAAGCTGCCGTCGGGCGCGAGCGCGATCAGGAGGTCGGGCGGGATTCCGCCGAAGCCCGGGATCGGCGCGAGGTCGATCGACTCGAAGGCGTAGGCGAAGACCTCGTAGGAGCCCGCCTCCTGTTTCAGGATCGGCCAGACCGGCACCGCGTCGTCCTTCTCGCCGACCACGAGGGGCGCGGGGAAATACCTCTCGACGCCGGCCCGGTCGAGGCTGCCGGCGCGGGCGGGGGCCTGGGCGAGGAGGAGGGCCGGGAGGAGGGCGAGGAGGACGGCGGTCAGGGGGAGCGCGGGCCGCCGACCATGCCCGCGACGGGCGCCCTCCCGGTCTCGCGGCGGCCCGGCGCCGACATGGCCCCCCCGCGCCCTCACGGCGCGGCGCCCGCGGAGCGCTGGTCCCCGCTCGGGCGCACCGCCGCGCCCCAGGGGAAGCGGCCGACCTTGATGCTCTTGACCGCCTTGCCGGCCGCCACGTCGATCACCGTGACGTCGCCCGAGACGCCGTTCGTGGTGAGCAGCCGGCTGTCGTCGCCCGTGAAGGCGAGGTGCCAGACCCGGCGCCCGACGAGGATGTAGCTCAGGACCTTATAGGTCCTGGCATCGACCACGGCGACGCGGTCGGAGGGGCCGAGCGCCACGTAGGCGAGGCGACCGTCGCGCGACAGCGCGATGCCCACGGGCTGGATCCGGTCGCCCGCCACGCCCTTGATCTCGAAGGGGATCGTCTCGATCACCTGCCGCGTCGCCACGTCGATCACCGAGACCGTGCCGCCGATCTCGGAGGAGACCCAGAGCCTGGTTCCGTCGCGGCTGAACTCGGCGTGGCGCGGGCGCTGGCCGACCGGCGTCGCGTCCACCGCCTTCAGGGTCGCGGCGTCGATCCAGTGGACCATGTTGGTGGTCTCGGAGGTGGTCACGGCGATCCGGCCGTCGGGGCTCACCGCCATGCCCTCGGGCTCGATGCCGACATCGACCTGCGCCAGCACCTTGCGGGTCTCGGCGTCGACGACGGTGGTCGTGGCGTTCTCCTCGTTGGCGATGAAGAGCGTCCGGCCGTCGGGCGCCAGCGCGAACTGCTCCGGGTCCTCCCCCGAGGGCAGGTTGTGCAGGAGCCGGCCGGTCTCGGGGTCGATCACCTGCACGGCGTCGGAATCGCTCGCGCAGAGGAAGAGGCGCCGTCCGTCGCGCGAGAACACGATGCCGCGCGGGCGGCGTCCCACGGCGAAGGTGCGGGTCACCTCGAGCGTGCCGGTGTCGATGACCGAGACCGTGTTGTCGCGCTCGTTCGAGACGAAGGCCTCCTCGGCCCGGGCCGGCGCGCCCGCGAGCCCGAGCAGGAGGAGTGGGAGGAGACGCGAGGGCGCGCGGCGCCGCGTTCTGGTGCCGGTCATCCGGTGCCTCCGGAAAAGGCCCTGCAGGCGCTCTCGGGCGCGTCGAGGCCGAGCGTGTCGAGATCGGTGCGGTGGTGCAGGAAGCCCTCGACGGGGGCGGCCGCCACCACGGCGCCGGGCCAGAGCAGGAAGAGGGGCTGGCGCAATTGCCCGTTCCAGGGCCGGAAGCTCAAGGGGCGCCCCTTGAAGCCGCCGACCTCGAAGCGGGGCGAGAGCATCAGGGTCCGGATCGCGGCCGGGTCGATGCTCTTGAGCTGCACCGCGGCCTCGCCGACCGCGTGGACGGCGAGCCAGCCTGCGTAGTCGATGGGCCGCATGGCGCGGCCCGCGAGCTTCCGGAAGCGGCCCTGCAGCTGCACCGCCGCCCACGCCTCGACCGCGCGGCCCCAGCCCGCGGGGCTCAAGCCCTGCGTGCCGACGACGGGCCGGGGCGAGGCGGTGTTGTAGACGAGGTTCGTCCCGAAGGCGTTCGCCTCGTCGGCCACCGCAACCACGTCGTGCTCGGGGCCGCGGGTGACGAGGGCGAATTCCCTGAGCGCGGAATCCCGGATGTCGGCCCCGTGCACGTCGAAGCTCGACTCGGCGACGATCCGCGCGCCGAACTTCCTCGCGCTGCGGCGCAGGGATTCGGCGTAGAGGCGGTCGCCGGGCTCCGGCCCCGAGACGAGCAGGATGCGCGTCCAGCGCTTGAACACGAGGAGCTCGACGAGGGCGTCGGTGAGCATGGCGCGCGAGGGCAGGACGTGCAGGAGGCGCGCCCGGCAGTCGCGGTCGCGCAGCCGCGTGTCGGGCGCGCCGATATTGAGGAGGACCGTGTCCTTCGCCTCCGGCAGGTCGGAGAGCGCCAGCACGTCCTCGGCGGGGGCGTTGACCACGAGGAAGCGCGGCGCGCCGAGCGCCCGGAACGCGGCGGCGAGCTCCTGGCCCGGCTCGACGACGCGCGTCTCCAGCGCGAAGCTCAGGCCGACGAAGCGGCCGGTGGCGTTCGAGTCCCTGAGGCCGAGCTCGGCCCCCCGCGCACCCTCGTCGTCGGGGACCGGGTCCTCGTTGTTGAGGGGCGTCGGCCGCTCGATGCGGCGCTCGAGATAGTGGATCGTCAGCGGCGGGGCGGGCTCGGCCCCGGCCGGCACCGGGAACAGGGCCGCCAGGCCGAGCCGGAGCGCGACCAGCCCGGCCGGCCGCGCCGATGCGGCGGTCCGCGTCGTCGAGCCGTGCCCACGCTGGAATGCAGCCCGCATCCGGCCGATCTCGCTTCCACCCGGTCGTCGTTCGTCGCGTCGTTCGTTGCCCCGACGATACGGTGGGGCCGGCAGGCCCGATATTGGACGAAGGTGCACAGCGGGGAAATTCAGGTCTCCTGTACCAAAGTACGGTGTACCAAAGCACAATGGGTTTGGCCGGACCCGCTTGATACCGTCCTTCCAAGACTAGGAGGAAGCGGTATGTCGAAGGTCCCCATGCTGGTGGGGAGCGCGCTCGTCGCGCTCGGCCTCGTGCTGACGGCCCAGGCCGTCCGGGCCCACGGCGACGTCCAGCCCCAGCCCGTCGACACGACCGGGCTGGAACCCCTCGGCGATGATTGGCGCGGCGAGAACCCCTACCGCGGCAACGCCAAGGCCATCGCGATCGGCGATTCCGGCTACAACCAGAACTGCGCGCGCTGCCACGGCCTGCAGATGATCTCGGGCGGCCTCGCGCCGGATCTGCGCTACCTCGACAAGGGCCAGGAGGGCGACACCTGGTTCCAGGAGCGCGTGCGCCACGGCGCCGTCATCAACGGCGTCACCAAGATGCCGCCCTTCGAGGGCGTGCTCTCGCAGGAGGCCCTCTGGGCGATCCGCAGCTACATCGAATCCAAGCACGAGGATTGAGGAGGCCGGCCGGGCCGGAAGGGGGCTTGAGGTGATCATGCGCGCGATCGACGTCCGGGTGCTCCGCCGGTGCCGCCTCCTCCTCGTCGCCTGCGGGCTCCTGCTCGCGGCGCCGTCCCTCGCCCGCCCCCTCGACGAGGTGGTCGCGTCCGGCTTCCTTCGGGTCGCGCTCTACGGCGACAACCTGCCCTTCTCGAGCGAGGAGGCGGGCCGGCCCCGCGGCATCGACGTCGATCTCGCCCGGGCCATCGCGGAGAAGCTCGGGGTGAAGCTCGACCTGCGCATCGTCGATGCGGGCGAGAACGTCGACGGCGACTTCCGCCTCAACCTCTGGAAGGGGGACCTCGCGGGCTCGCCGCTCGCCGACCTGATGCTGCACGTGCCCAACGACCGGCAGCTCGCGATCCGCAACGAGCAGATCTTCCTCACCACCCCTTACTTCGACCAGCACCTCGCCTTCGCCTACCGCAAGGGCAAGCTGGAGGGCTTCTCGGCGATCCGCGACATCGAGGGGAGCGAGGTAGCGGTGGAGGGTGCGAGCGCCTCCGACCTGATGCTCCTGACCGCCGAGGGCGGCCGCTACCGGCAGAACCTGAGGCACTTCCGCGACTTCGGCGGGGCCGCCCAGGCCTATCTCGCGGGCGAGGCGCCGATCCTGGCCGGCACGCGCGCCGGCATCGAGGCGGCCCTGCACGCGGCCGGCGCCGCCCCGGAGGAGAACCCGATCGTCGAGATCGCGGTGCCGGGCCTCGTCAAGACCCGCTGGGAGATCGGCGGCGCTGTGCGCACCGATTCCCGCGATCTCGCCTACGCCGTGGGCGATGCCGTCACGGCGCTGATCGCGGAGGGCAGGCTGAGGGCGATCTGCGAGGCCTACGGCGTCAGCTTCACGGCGCCGAAGGGCTACTGAGGACGGCGGCCGGAGCTCTGCTCCGCCGGCGGGCCGGCACAGGCGCGGGAACCGGCTCCGCAACCGCCCGCGCGGATGCGGACGACGCGGCTGCGTGGCCGGATCGTGATTGGCCAGTCTTGAGATGGTCGACGGCCCGCGCGGCAAGTCGGGGCATCGCGCGCGGCGCGGAATGTGCAGATGTCGCCTCGTGTCTGCATCGATTCTTTCTTAGGAAAATCGAAGATCTTCGACCAATGGCCAATAAACCCCTGCGCGGCTTGCCCCTAAGCTGATCATAAGGGGCGCCTTCGAATCGGGGGACCAAGCCCTGACGGCGCCGGAGACACGGGCCGCACGACCAGGACGGAGGACATGCCATGAGAGTGAGAGATCGGTTCTTGGCGGCGGTGGGGGCGATGGCGCTCCTGACCGGCGTCGCCGCCATGCCCGCCCTGGCGGAGGGCGTCAGTGAGCAGGACATCCTCAACGACGCCAAGACCACGAACGACGTCGTGACCTACGGGCTCGGGCCCCAGGGCCAGCGCTACAGCCCGCTCAAGAACATCAACCGCGACACCATCAAGGGCCTGGTGCCGGCCTACTCGTTCTCCTTCGGCGGCGAGAAGCAGCGCGGCCAGGAGAGCCAGGCGCTCGTGAAGGACGGCGTGATCTACGTCACGGGCTCGTACTCGCGCGTCTACGCTATCAACTCCCGCACGGGCGAGAAGATCTGGGAATACGATGCGCGCCTGCCTGAGGGCATCCTGCCCTGCTGCGACGTCGTGAACCGCGGCGCGGCACTCTACAAGGACAAGGTGATCTTCGGCACCCTCGACGCCAAGCTCGTGGCGCTCGACCAGAAGACCGGCAAGGTGATCTGGAAGAAGGACATCGACGACTTCAAGGCGGGCTACAGCTACACGGCCGCGCCGCTCATCGTGAAGAACAAGATCATCACCGGCGTCTCGGGCGGCGAGTTCGGCATCGTCGGCCGGGTCGAGGCGCGCGACGCCGACACGGGCGAGCTGATCTGGCAGCGCCCGGTGATCGAGGGCCATATGGGCACGCTGAACGGCAAGCCCTCGACCATGACCGGCAAGGTCAACGAGACCTGGCCCGGCGACATGTGGAAGTTCGGCGGCGGCGCCACCTGGCTCGGCGGCACCTACGACCCGGACACCAACCTGATCTATTTCGGCACCGGCAACCCGGGCCCGTGGAACTCGGCCCTGCGGCCGGGCGACAACAAGTGGTCGGCTTCCCGCATCGCCTTGAACCCCGAGAACGGCGAGATCGTCTGGGGTTTCCAGACCACCCCGCACGACGGCTGGGACTTCGACGGCGTCAACGAGTTCGTGCCCTTCGAGCTCAACAAGGGCGGCAAGACCGTCAAGGCCGGCGCCACTGCCGACCGCAACGGCTTCTTCTACGTGCTCGACCGCACGAACGGGAAGTTCATCTCGGCCACGCCCTTCGTGAACAAGATCAACTGGGCCAAGGGCATCGACGACAACGGCCGCCCGATCTACGACGACGCCTTCCGCCCCGGTGACCCGACCAAGTCCGAGGACGGCAAGAAGGGCAAGACCGTGTTCGCGGTGCCGAGCTTCCTCGGCGGCAAGAACTGGATGCCGATCGGCTACAGCCCCGACACCAAGCTGTTCTACGTGCCTTCGAACGAGTGGGGCATGGACATCTGGAACGAGCCGGTGAACTACAAGAAGGGCGCGGCCTATCTCGGCGCCGGCTTCACCATCAAGCCGGTCTTCGACACCCATATCGGCTCGCTGAAGGCCATCGATCCGGCCACCGGCAAGGTCGCCTGGGAGTACAAGAACAAGGCCCCGCTCTGGGCCGGCGTCCTCACAACGGGCGGCAACCTCGTCTTCACGGGCACGCCCGAGGGCTTCCTCAAGGCCTTCGACGCCAAGACCGGCGAGGAAGTCTGGAAGTTCCAGGTCGGCACCGGCGTCGTCGCCTCGCCGATCACCTGGGAGCAGGATGGCGAGCAATGGGTCGGCGTCGCGGCCGGCTGGGGCGGCGCGGTCCCGCTCTGGGGCGGCGAGGTGGCAAAGTCCACCGCCGGCATCAACCAGGGCGGCAGCTTCTGGGCCTTCAAGCTGCCCAAGACGGTGGCCTCGCGCTGAAGCGATAGCATCTCGCCGCCGGGGCAGCGCTCCGGCGGCGGGCATGCTAAGGTCTCGGGACGCGCGGGCGGTCATCTCAACACCCGCCTGCCGTTCCGAGGCCGCCGGGCCCTGGGCGCCTTTCCGGGGCGCCCGATGGCATTCAAGGCGACAGGAGCGGGCATGTTGTTGGACCAGGGCTCCGAACGTCAGCGCAGCGGGGCTCTCGGGGAGGACGTCGCGGGAGGGGCGGCCATGCAGCTCTTGATCGTCGACGACCATCCACTGTTCCGCGACGCGCTCGCCAGCACCATTCGCCTGACCTATCCGGACGCGACCCTGCACGAGGCCGACGGCATCGAGGGGGCCTGCCGGGTGCTCGCCGCCCATCGCGGCATCGACCTCACCCTCCTCGACCTCTCGATGCAGGGCGTCAGCGGCTTCGACGGCCTCGTCACGATCCGCACCCGCTTCCCCCGGGTGCCGATCCTGATCGTCTCGGGCCACGAGGACCCGCGCATCATGCGCGAGGCCCTGCATCACGGGGCGGCGGGCTACGTGCCGAAGGCCGTCGACAAGGCGACGCTCACCCGCGCCATCGCCGATGTCCTGAGCGGCGCCCTCGCGATCCCGCCCGGGCTCGCGCAGCAGGCGAGCCCGGGCGCGGGCGCTTCCCGCAAGGCGTCGCTGGCCGAGCGCGTCGCCCGCCTCACCCCGCAGCAATTGCGGGTGCTGATGATGATCCGCCAGGGCAAGCTCAACAAGCAGATCGCCCACGAGCTGCAGGTCGGCGACTCGACCGTGAAGGCCCACGTGTCCGAGATCCTGCGCAAGCTCGAGGTGATCAGCCGCACGCAGATCGTGATCGAGACCGCGCTCCTCGATTTCAACCAGATCCACAACACCCACGCGGGCTGAGGAAGCGGCGCCGCGCGGATGTCGCGAACGCGCTTTGAACCGGACGGCGCGCTCGCGCGACCAACGGAATGCCGGGGCCGCCAGGGGGCGGCTCCCCGCTCCGGAGGCCCCCGCGCCATGATCCGCAAGCCCGTCCTGCCCGCCCTCGCCGCCCTGGCATTGCTGACCGCCGCCCCGGGCGCCGCCGAGGCCGGCCCGCTCAAGCTGCCGAAGCCGGGCCCGGCCGCGAAGGTCTTTCCCGGCCTCGCGAAGAAGCCCGTCCATCGCGGCCGGGGCTACGGTGCCGCCGCGCTCGCGGGCGGCGCGCTCCTCGGGGCGATCGCGGCCGGCGCGGCGGAAGACGGCTGCGCGATCGAGCCCCGGCGCGTGACCGACGGGGACGGCGTCTACCTTCGCGGTGCCCGCGTCTGCGAGTGATCGCACGTATTCGCTCGCACGCCAGTGCTACGCTCCAAGTCCTCTCGCAAAGTCCTCGCCCAAGGTAGACTTGAAGCGTAGACTCGGAGTGTGGGCTCACCTACAGTCGACGTGTCGAAGATCCGCAGGATCGACGATGCCGAAGGGATTGCCTGCCATGCGGGAGCCATTCGATCCGGGCCCTCGGGGGCCATTCCGTCCGCACCATGCCGCGGCGGCCCTGCTTCTCCTTCTCGCAGCCTGTCCAGGTTCGAGCCCTCCCGCCGCGGCGCAGGGCCGGATCGGATCGGGCTACGAGCGCGGCGCTCCCTCGCCGGGGGCCGGCCCCGGCGGGCGCGGCGACGGCCTGGGCTTCGGCCTTCCCGGCCTTCCCGGGGTGCTCGGCCTGATCCCGCGCCTGTCCGTGCCGGTGCCGGGCGGGGCCGAGGATGTCGACGAGACGGAGCCGCCGCGCCGCCGGGCCGCGCCGCCGCTGCAGGCCGGCCCGCCCCGCACGGCGCCGCGCCCGCGCCCGCAGCGGCCGGAGCCCCGCATCGCGGCGCCGAAGCGGCCGGAGCCCCACATTGCGGCGCCGAAGCGGCCGGAGCCCCATATCGCGGCGCCGAAGCGGCCGGCCGTCCCCGCCAAGGCCGCGCAACAGCCCGCACCCCCGCCCCCGAAGCCCGTCAAGGCCGTGAAGGCGGCCCCGCCGCCGCCGCCGGTCCGACGCCCGCCCCTGCCGGCGCCGACGCCGCCGCCCGCGCGCGCCGTCGCCGCCGCGGCCGAGGAGCCTGGGACGGTGCCGGGCGAGGTGCTGCTCACCCTGCGCGGCGACGCGCCCGAGCGGGCGCTGCCCGCCATCCTGCGCCGGGAGGGCCTCGTCCTCGTCTCGTCGGACCGCTTCGCGCTGGTGCCCGAGACGATCCATCGCGTGCGCATCCGCGACGGCCGCGGCGTCGAGAGCGTGGTCTCGGCCCTGGGGCGGGACCCGCAGGTCGCCTCCGCGCAGGCCAACCACGCCTACGCGCTCGTGCAGGACGGGTCGGCCCCGATGTTCGCGGCCGCCCAGTACGCTCCGGGCAAGCTGCGTCTCGCGCAGGCCCATCACGTGGCGACGGGTCGCGACGTGACCGTGGCGGTGATCGATTCCCGCGTCGATCAGGCCCATCCGGCGCTTCAGGGCGCGATCGCGCGGAGCTACGACGCGCTGGCGGGCGGCGACGCCGAGACGGCGGAGCGGCCCCCGCATGCCCACGGAACCGCGATCGCCGGCATCCTCGCGGCGCGGTCGCAGCTCTCGAGCGCGGCGCCGGAGGCGCGGCTCATCGCCGTCCAGGCCTTCTCGTCGGAGACGGGGCCAGGCGCGCAGGGAACCACGCTCCACATCCTGCGCGGGATCGACTGGGCCGCGACCGCGGGCGCACGCGTCGTCAACATGAGCTTCGCGGGTCCGCGCGACGCGGCGCTCGCCCGCTTCCTCGCCGCCGGCGCGCGGCAGGGCGCGATCTACGTGGCGGCGGCCGGCAATGCGGGGGCGGAGGCCGCACCCCTGTTCCCGGCGGCCGACCCGAACGTCATCGCGGTGACGGCGACGGACGCGGACGACCGGCTGTTCCCGGCGGCCAGCCGCGGGGCGCATCTCTGCGTGGCGGCACCCGGCGTCGAGATCCTGGTGGCGGCCCCGAACGGCGCCTACGGGTTCTCCTCCGGCACCTCCCTGGCGGCCGCCGAGGTGAGCGGCATCGTCGCCCTGATGCTGCAGGCGCGGCCCGGCCTGGCCCCGGCCGAGATCCGCGCCGGCCTGAGCCGCAGCGCCCGCGATCTCGGGCCGCCGGGGCCGGATGCCGAGTTCGGCTCGGGCTTCGCCGATGCCGAGGGAGCCGTGCGCGCGGTCTTCGAGCCGGACCGCGTCGGCGCATCCCGCCCGCAGGGCGGGGATGGCATGGCCGCGCCCGTCCGCACGGCGGCGCCGGCACGCCCATGAAGCTGGGGGACGTGACGCCGGCGCGGTCGAGGGGCGCGACAGGGCCGCGGGCCGGATGAGCGCGGCGTCGGATGCGGAGCTGATCGTGCGGATCGCCGGCGGCGACCGTCTCGCGATGCAGGGCCTCTACGCCCGGCACGCCACCGCCGTGTTCCGCTTCCTCGTGCGCCTCCTGCGCGACGCGAGCCTCGCCGAGGATCTGATGAGCGACGTGTTCTTCGACGTGTGGCAGCAGGCCGGCCGCTACGAGGGCCGGGCCAGCGTCACCACCTGGATGCTCTCGATCACCCGCTTCAAGGCGCTGTCGGCCCTGCGCCGCCGCCCGCACGAGCCGCTGGAGCCCGAGACCGCCGAGGCCCTGCCGGACGAGGCCGACACGCCCGAGACGGTGCTGCAGAAGGCCGGCAAGGCGGCGGCCCTGCGCCGCGGCCTCGCCGCGCTCTCGGCGGAGCACCGCGAGGTCGTCGATCTGGTCTATTACCACGAGCTCGGCGTCGAGGAGGTGGCGCAGGTGCTCGGCATCCCGGCCGGCACCGTGAAGACCCGCCTGTTCCACGCGCGCAAGCGCCTGTCCGAACTCCTGCTCGCGGCCGGCATCGACCGCGGCTGGCCCTGAGGCACGAGGACGATGACGACCGAACCCGATCCCGACGAGACCGAACTGCTCCTGCCCTGGCACGTCACAGGCCGGCTCGACCCGGCCGAGGCCGCGCGGGTCGAGAGCGCCCGCGACGCCTCGCTCGCCCGGCGCCTCGACATGGCCCGCGCGGAGCGCGACGCCGCCGTGGCCGTGAACCGCTCCCTCGGCGCTCCTTCGCCGGCCGCCCGCGAGGCCCTGTTCGCGCGCATCGACGCTGACCTCGCCGCGCGGGCGCGGCCGTCCGGCGGCTGGCTCAGGCGCCTCGGCGCGGCGCTGGCCGGCCTCTCGCCGCCCGTCCTCGCCGGGGCGGCGCTCGCCGCCTGCCTGGTGATCCTCGCCGAGGCCGGCCTGCTGACCGGCTTCTGGCTGGCGCAGCCGCCCGCCCGCTACGAGACCGCCTCGCACGGGGCCGCGCCCGAGCGCGGGCCGGGCACCTTCGCCCTCGTCGCCTTCGCGCCGACCGCGAGCGCCGCGCAGATCGCGGAGGCCTTGCGCGAGGCCGGCGCGAGCATCGTCGACGGGCCGCGGCCGGGCGGGGTCTACCGCCTGCGCCTGTCCGCGGGCGCGATGGAGCCGCGGGAGGCCGCGTCCGCGCTCGAACGGCTGCGGGCCAGGCCCGGCCTGATCCTGTTCGCCGGGCCCGAGACGGCGCCGGCCCGCTGACCGGCTTGCGGGCCCTCCGCGGCGGGTCTCGCCTGTGCACGGGGCGCGGGACTTGCGCACAGCATTAACCCAATCTGAATCGCCCGGATTGCCGCGGCGGCCCGGCCGTGAGAGCTTCGTTAATGAAAGCTTAACGGGTTGGGCCACGGCCATGCGGTTCGCGATTTGCAAGGGGCGGGATGCGGTGTCGGGCAAGGGCCGGCGCCTGCGCGGGGCCGTCGCCGCATTGGCGCTCGCCGCGGGTCTCCTCGCCGGCCCCGCCGCGGCCCAGACCTTCGCGGCCCTGCCGAGCGAGCCGAGCGCCGCCACCGCCTCGGGCGAGGCCAAGCCGATCTCGGCCTGGGTCACCTTCTGCCAGGCCTATGCCGCCGAATGCGCGGTCAACCGCAGCGAGCCCGGCAGCATCACGCTGACGCCCGCCCTCTGGAACACGATCGTCGCGGTCAACAAGCGTGTGAACAAGGCCGTGCAGGCCATGACCGACATGGATCATCTCCACGTCGCGGATCGCTGGGACCTCGCGGAGGACGGCATCGGCGATTGCGAGGATTTCCAGCTCCTCAAGCGCCACCTGCTGGCCGAGGCCGGATTGCCGCGCCGGGCCATGCGGATGACGGTGGTGATCGACGAGAAGGGCGAGGGCCACGCGGTGCTCACGCTGATCACCGACCGGGGCGACATGATCCTCGACAACAAGACGAACCTCGTCCTGCCCTGGCGCCGCACCGGCTACACCTTCATCAAGCGCGAGAGCCAGGATGGGGTGGCGTGGGTGTCGCTCGGCCGCAGCCTCTCGCCGGTGACGACGGCCAACCGCTGAGCGGGCCGGAGTCCCGATCCGGGACAGGACGGTTCACGGCCCATTCGCGGATTGGTCAGTATGTTCGTGCCAGGCTCCGGGCGTTCCGGAGCCGACCGCGCATGACGATCCGCCCCCTCGTGCTCGCCGTCACGCTGATCGGCCTGTCCTCGCTTCCGGCTGCGGCCGGCGAGGTCGCCGACCTGCACGGGGCGTGGCGCGGCTGCCTGCACCGCAGCTTCGGCATCCAGGCGGCGCTCACGAGCCGGCTGCTCGCGGCCGACATGGCGCTGCGCGCCTGCCGCGAGGCCGAAGGCGCGTATCTGACCGCGCTCTCCGCCTCGCCCCTCGTCGACGGCGACGACGTGGCGCGCGTGCGCCCGGCGCTCGTGATGCGGGCCAAGGACTGGCTCCTCGGCCGTCGTCCGTCGCCGACGCTGTGAGGGACGACGGGATACCGGCCGCACGGCGCGGGGCACAGCCCGCGCGGCCGACCGGCCAGGGCCCGCCCTCAGGCCGCCGCAGCCGTCTTCCGGCTTCCGCGCCCCTTGCTCGCCGCGCCGCCCGTGGATGCGCCCCGACGCCGGCCGCCGCTCTCCTGCGCCGCCTCAGCTGCCGCCTCCTGGGCCTGGGGCTCGGCTTCGCCCGCGGCGCGTCCGGGCTGGCCGAGGCCGAGGCTCTTGGCCAGAGCGGAGCGCTGGGCCGAGTAATTCGCGGAGGTCGTCGGGTAATCGGCAGGCAGGCCGAAGCGCTCGCGGTAGCTGTGCGGGTCGAGCCCGTGCTTCGTCAGATGGCGCTTGAGGGTCTTGTACGACTTGCCGTCGATGAAGCTGATCAGTCCATCCGGCTTGATCGACTTGCGGATCTGCGCCGCCGTCGGCCTCTCGACAGTCTCCGCCTCGGCCCGCGGCGCGCCGGCCGCCAGTGTGGTCAGGGCCTCGTGAACGCTGGCGATCAGAGCCGGAAGATCAGCCGTCGGAATGGAGTTATTGGCAACATAGGCGGACACGACATCGACGGTGCGTTCGATATGAGTGTCGAGCGGTGTTTGTTCGCTTTCCGACATTTCATGATCCTCTGTCAAGCATCCCCTCCCGCACAACGTTATGACAATATCCAAAGAATGCAAGGTCGTTCAGGGCAATATCTTTGCATGCAGCAGGATTGAACGGTGAAATGCTAACGTCGCAGTCCCGGGAGCTGGCATATATCCGTGATCAAATCCAGCAAACCTTAGACTCGTGGTGAGCCAATGTTGCTCTGCGTACGAATTCAAGCGCGCAGAGTAGAAAAAATAGTGTCCACAGGCGCTTGCCGGCACACGATCGTCACTTTCGATTGTGATCGCACCGCGAAATCATCAGGCCGGCACCGTCCGCCGATCGGCGTCCATTGCATTCGCGCGATGAACCGTACGATATGGTCTCGACTGGGGTTTATCCGGGCGGCGGGCAGGTCTTACTGGTTTGAAGACGAAAATCAGCTGATCAGAAATGCGTTCGCTCTCATCCGTGGCACCATTCCCAACCGCTGTGTTTCGGCAGTCTCAGGCTGCGGCCGGTTCTATTGATGACGTGCCGATTCCTGCTCGACCACCATCCCTATCGGGCCGCTGACCTCAGCATTCGCCCGTGAACGGTTTGCTGGCTGCTCCGAAGCAACCCATCGATTCATCGGCGGTTGTGATGACGTGTCCACTGCAAGTCTTGCTCATCTGGGCAAGCTGGGCCGCATCGAGGAAAGCCCCATGAAGATGTTTGCCACCGTGAGCGCGATCGTCCTGCTGCTCGCGACGCCGGTCCTGGCCCAAGGGCGTGACCCGCACAGCTCGTCCGGCTCTGCCGGCAATGCCGAGGAGAACAACAAGCCGCAATCGAACAGCGCCGGCGGCGGCGGCGGCGGCCGCTGACGGGGGCCGTCCGGCCATGCCGTGCCTCGGGGGCGGCGTGGCCGGGTCCGCAGCCGGTCAAGTGCCGGGCCGGGGTCAGGCGAAGGTCTTGCGCGGGTCGAACGCGTCGCGGACCGCCTCGCCCGCGAAGATCAGCAGGCTCAGCATCGTCGCCACGACGATGAAGCCCGTCAGCCCGAGCCAGGGCGCTTGGATATTGTCCTTGCCCTGCGCCAGGAGCTCGCCGAGGGAGGGCGAGCCGGGAGGCAGGCCGAAGCCCAGGAAGTCGAGGGAGGTCAGGGTCGTGATCGAGCCGTTCAGGATGAACGGCAGGAAGGTCAGGGTCGCCACCATGGCGTTCGGCAGGAGGTGCACCGCCATGATGCGGATGTTCGAGAGACCGAGCGCGCGGGCGGCGCGCACATACTCGAAGTTGCGCGCCCGCAGGAACTCGGCCCGCACCACGCCGACGAGCGCGACCCAGGAGAACAGGAGCAGGATGCCGAGCAGCACGAAGAAGCCCGGCGCGATGAAGGCCGAGATGATGATGATCAGGTAGAGGGTGGGGATGCCGCTCCAGACCTCGATGAAGCGCTGGAATGCGAGGTCGATCCAGCCGCCGAAATAGCCCTGCACCGCGCCCGCGATCACGCCGATCACCGAGGAGATCAGGGCGAGGACGAGCCCGAACAGGACCGAGATGCGGAAGCCGTAGATCACGCGCGCCAGCACGTCCCGCGTGGTGTTGTCGGTGCCGAGCCAGTGCCACTCGATGTCCCGGCAGCCGGTGCCGCCCGCCGTCTCGGCGACGGGCCGGCACTGCGCGTCCGTGAGCATCCAGGTCGGCGGCGAGGGCGAGGGCGTCGGCAAGCCCGTGAGGATCGTGTCGTAGGAATAGGGGATCGGCGGCCAGACCGCCCAGCCGTGCTCGGCGATCTCCCGGCGGGTCTCCTCGGAGCGGTAGTCGGTGCGCGCCAGGAAGCCGCCGAACTTCTCGTCCGGATAGTCGATCAGGACGGGGAACAGGATCTCGCCCTTGTAGGAGGCGACGATCGGCTTGTCGTTCGCGATGAACTCCGCGAACAGGCTGACGACGAACAGCGCGACGAAGATCGCGAAGGACCCGAAGCCGAGCCGGTTGCGCCGGAAGTTCGCGAGTCGCCGCCGGTTGAGGGGCGAGAGACCGCGCCGGCCCGCCGGGGCGAGCACGAGGGGCGCGGCGCCGGGCATCGGCGCCGAGACGGCGTCGCCCTCGACGGGGCGGGCGACCTCGTTCATCGGTTCGCCCCCCCGGCGTCGAGCCTGCTCACCCGTCGAGACGGACCGCCGTGCCCTCGATCTCGTTCGGGCGCACCCCGCCGGTCCGCTCGAGGTGCCGGCGCAGCAGGCGCACGTTGCGCCGGTTTGCCTTGAAGGCCGCGTCGAACAGGTCGCCGGCGAGCGGCACCGCGCCCACCATCCCGTCGAAGGCGACGTTCATGGCCATCCGCGCCAGCAGCCATCTCGGCACGCCGAGGCGCCGGGCCTCGTACAGGATGTAGGAGGACATCACCACGCCGGCGAAGTCGCCGATCACCGGCACGAGGCCGAGCACCGCGTCGATGCCGACCCGCCGGTTGATGCCCGGGATCAGGAAGGCCGAGTCGAGCAGGAAGGCAAGCTTCTCGAGGCGCGCGAGGCTCGCCTCGCGGCTCATGTCCGCGAAGGGGAAGGCCGACCCGGCCCCGCCGGCGCGTGCGAAGGCGGTCGCGGGATCCCGGGGTGCGGCACGGAAGGTCTGTGAAGCGGTCATGCGCGCTGATGTGGCCCCGCCGCCGAGCCGCGGCAAGGCCGTGCCGGCGCGCTGCGAGACCGCGCCCGCGCTGGCCGGCGTCCGGGCGGCTCACGCGGCCCTCCGGGCGAGGCCCGCCATCCGCTCGAGAGCGGCATCGAGCGTCGCGTCGTCCTTGGCGAAGCACAGGCGCACGAGGTTGCGCGCGGGGCTGTCCGCGTAGAAGGCGCTCACGGGGATCGCCGCGACCCCGTGGCAGCGCACGAGCGCCTCGCAGAAGGCGACGTCGTCCGCGAAGCCGAGCCCCGCGATGTCGATGTTGAGGAAGTAGGTCGCCCGGGACGGCAGCACCCGGAAGCCGAGCCCGGCAAGCCCGAGGCCCAGCCGGTCGCGCGAGCGGGCGAAGCCGCGGCGCATGTCCTCGAAATACGCGTCGTCCTTGGCGAGCCCGTAGGCCACGGCCTCCTGCAGGTTCGGCGGCGTCGTGAAGGTGATGTACTGGTGCGCCTTGGCGAGGACCCGCATCAGGCGGGCCTCGGCCATCACGAAGCCGACTTTCCAGCCGGTGAGGCTGAAGATCTTGCCGGCCGAGCCGATCTTCACCGTGCGCTCGCGCATGCCGGGCAGCGCCATCAGGGGCCGGTGCCTGGCGTGATCGAAGATCACGTGCTCCCAGACCTCGTCGCAGACGGCGACCGCGTCGAAGCGCCGGCAGAACCCGGCGAGCAGGGCGAGATCCTCGTCGGGAAACAGCGTGGCGCCCGGGTTCAGCGGGTTGTTGAGGAGGACGACCCGGGTGCGCGGACCGAAGGCCGCGGCGAGCGCGTCCGCGTCGAGGCGGAACTCCGGGTGGCTCAAGGTCACGATGCGGGGGATGCCGCCGGCGCGGCGCACCAGCGGCAGGTAGGCGTCGTAGAGGGGTGCGAACAGCACGACCTCGTCGCCGGGCTCGATCAGCGCGAGGAGCGCCCCGGCCAGCGCCTCGGTGGCCCCCGACGTCACCATCACTTCCGTGTCCGGATCGAGCGCGAGGCCCTGGTGACGGGCGTAATGCGCCGCGATCGCCCCGCGCAGGGCGGGCAGGCCCATCATCGGCGGGTACTGGTTGAAGCCGTCGCGCAGGGCCTCGGCCGCGCGCTCGCGCACGTCCGCCGGGCCGGGACCGTCGGGGAAGCCCTGGCCCAGGTTGATCGCCCCATGCTCGCGGGCGAGGCGCGACATCACCTCGAACACGGAGGTCGGCAGGTCGGCGAAGACCGGGTTCATGCGCTGGATTCTGCCACCCTGTCTCGATCGCGGCGGCTCTCCTCGGTCCGGCCGGCGCGTGCCCGCGTGCAGTAGCACGTGGCCGCGGCGCGGCGAAACGTGCGAAAGCGCACGGCTCCGAGCGCGCAACTCGTACCGGCGGCTGACGAATGTTGACACTCATCAGTCGTGAGATATCTCTTGGTTACACGGCTGGAGCGGTACACGCCTGGATGGAACTCCGCCCCCTCGTTCGGTTCATGCGATGCCGTTCCGGTCGTGGAGAGGGCCGCCAATGTCCTTGGCGGCCCTTTTCGCGTGTGCGGGCGGCGCGCATCCGCTAGACCGGGCGCCCGTCCCGAGCCGCCGCACCTGACGATGCGAACCTGCCTTGCCCTCGCCGCCGCGATCGGGGCCCTCGGCCTCGCCCTGCGCCTCGCCGTCCCGGTCGCGCCCGTGGACGAATCCTTCCGCGACGTCGTGCGTTTCTACCGCTCGCTGGAGAAGCCCTGAGGCGCGCGACGGAACAGCAACACCCCGGAAACGTCCACGCCGTACTGACACCGCATTGGCCGCCCATTGGCCGGGCGGGCCGGCTCGCGGCCGCGGGACGGATGCTCGGATCGGGCGTTCGAAGATGCCGCACGCGGGATCCCGCGCGGATCTTGTACAGAACGAAACGCTCACGACGTCTCTATGGAAGGATATTTCGTCCTACAATCGGCTTCGGCGCCCGGCGCGGGCTGGACGGGCAAGCGCCGTCGCCGCGGCCAGGGGCGGCGGACCGATCGAGCCGTCGTCCCCGGGGGCAGGCCGGCACGAGGCGTTCAGGTTAGGCAGGCATGAACGAGAGCTCACCCATCCGGACGGAGACGGCGCGGGAGATCCCGACGGCGCCAGCGCCCGTGCGCCGGCGCAGCCGCGTCGGCCGCTGGATGCTGCTGATCCTGCTCCTGATGGGCGCCGGGGCGGTCGCGCACCGCTGGTACGAGGGTGCGAGGACCGAGACAGCCGGCGAGCCGGGAGCGGCCAAGGGCAAGGGCGCCGGCCGGGGCGGCCGCCACGGCGGCGACCAGCCGCAGGCCGTCGGCATCGCGAGCATCACCGCCGGCGACATCCCGGTGGTGCTGCAGGGCCTGGGCACCGTCACGCCGCTCGCCACCGTCACGGTGCGCTCCCAGATCAGCGGCTATCTCACCGAGATCGGCTACCGCGAGGGCCAGATGGTGAAGAAGGGCGACTTCCTCGCCCAGATCGACCCGCGCCCCTACGAGGCGCTGCTCGCGCAGTACCAGGGCCAGCTCGCCCGCGACCAGGCCCTCCTGCAGAACTCGAAGCTCGACCTCGCCCGCTTCCAGCGCCTCGTGCAGCAGGACTCGATCTCGAAGCAGAACGTCGACACGCAAGGAGCGCTCGTGAAGCAGAACGAGGGGACGGTCGCGGCCGACCAGGCCCTCGTCGACCAGCAGAAGCTCAACGTCGCCTACACGCGCATCACCTCGCCGGTCGACGGGCGCGTCGGCCTGCGCCAGGTCGATCAGGGCAACTACATCACGGCCGCCTCGACCAGCATCGTGGTGGTGACGCAGCTCCACCCGATCTCGGTGCTGTTCACCCTGCCGGAGGACGACGTCGCGCGGGTGATGCGGCGGGTGCGCTCGGGCGCGAAGCTGACGGTGCGCGCCTACGACCGCGGCGACGAGCACGAGATCGCCACCGGCCTGCTCGACACGGTGGACAACCAGATCGACACGACCACCGGCACGGTGAAGCTGCGGGCGATCTTCCAGAACGAAGACGAGGCCCTGTTCCCGAACCAGTTCGTGAACGCGAAGCTGACGGTCGACACCGTGCGCGACGCGGCCATCGTCCCGACCGCCGCGATCCTGCGCGGCACGCCGGGCACCTACGTCTACCTGATGGAGGGCGACGACAAGGTCGTGGTACGCCCGATCAAGGCCGGCGAGACCGACGGGGCGCGCACCGCGGTGGTCTCGGGGCTGGCGGTGGGCGACCGCGTCGTGACCGACGGCACCGACCGCCTGCGCGACGGCGCGAGCGTGCGCATCACGGGCGGCCCCGCCGCGGGCGCCGACGGCAAGGCCCCGGCGGACGGCAAGGCCCCGGCGGACGGCAAGGCCCCGGCGGACGGCAAGGCCCCGGCGGACGGCAAGGCCCCGGCGGACGGCAAGGCCCCGGCGGATGCCAAGCCTGCCGGCGACAGGGCCGCCGCGGGCGAGGCGCCCCCCGCGGAATCCGGCCGCAGGCAGGGCCGCCGCCAGCGGCAGGCGCCGTGAGCCGGCTCGGACGATCGATCGGCCCGAATGCGGGCTGCCGCCGTCCCTCGGAACTGCGGCCGGCCCCCTCTCCCGTGCGGGAGAGGGCCGGGGTGAGGGGTGCGACCCCTCCGGATACGGCGGACCCCTCACCCGGTCCGCAGCGCGGACTCGACCTCTCCCGAACGGGAGAGGTGACCCGCGGCCGATCCGGTCTCGGTAGGCGCCGAGCGGCGGGCCCGACCCCATGAACCCGTCGCGCCTCTTCATCCTGCGGCCGGTGGCGACGACGCTGACGATGCTGGCGATCCTGATCGTCGGCATGGTGTCCTACCTGAACCTGCCGGTCTCGGCCCTGCCCTCCGTCGACTACCCGACGATCCAGGTCCAGACCTTCTATCCGGGCGCGAGCCCCGAGGTGATGACCTCGGCCGTGACCGCGCCGCTCGAGCGCCAGTTCGGGCAGCTCGCCAACCTCAACCAGATGACCTCGCAGAGCTCGGCCGGCGCCTCGGTCATCACCCTGCAATTCAGCCTGGACCTGGCCCTCGACATCGCCGAGCAGCAGGTGCAGGCGGCGATCAACGCGGCCGGCAACCTCCTGCCCTCCGACCTGCCCGCGCCCCCGATCTACGCCAAGGTGAACCCGGCCGACGCCCCGGTCCTGACGCTCGCGCTGACCTCGAGAACGCTGGCGCTGACGCAGGTGCGCGACCTCGCCGAGACGCGGCTCGCGCAGAAGATCTCCCAGGTGGCGGGCGTCGGCCTCGTCAGCATGGGCGGCG
This sequence comes from Methylobacterium nigriterrae, assembly GCF_037106235.1. Lineage (NCBI taxonomy): Bacteria > Pseudomonadati > Pseudomonadota > Alphaproteobacteria > Hyphomicrobiales > Methylobacteriaceae > Methylobacterium > Methylobacterium nigriterrae. Next base: position 145,495 of record NZ_JBAWTG010000003.1, read on the forward strand.
GCCAGCGCCCGGCCGTGCGGGTGCGCTTCAACGCCCGCGCGCTCGCGGCCTACGGTCTCAACATCGACGACCTGCGCACCACCATCACGAACCTCAACGTCAACACGCCCAAGGGCAACATCGACGGGCCGAAGCAGAGCTACACGATCAACGCCAACGACCAGATCCGGGACCCGAGCGCCTACAACGACGCGATCATCGCCTACCGGAACGGCGCGCCCGTGCGGCTCTCGGACGTCGCCGACGTGGTCGACGGGCCGGAGAACACCAAGCTCGGCGCCTGGATGGACGAGACGCCCGCCGTCATCCTCAACATCCAGCGCCAGCCGGGCGCCAACGTCATCGCCACGGTCGACAAGATCAAGGCGCTCCTGCCCCAGCTCCAGGCGACGCTGCCGGCCGCCGTCACGGTGACGCCCCTCACCGACCGCACGACCACGATCCGCGCCTCCGTGGAGGACGTGCAGTTCGAGCTCGGCCTTGCCATCGCCCTCGTGGTGCTGGTGATCTTCCTGTTCCTGAGAAGCCTCTCGGCGACCCTGATCCCGAGCCTGTCTGTGCCGCTCTCCCTCATCGGGGCGCTGGCGGTGATGGACCTCTACGGCTTCTCCCTCGACAACCTCTCGCTGATGGCGCTCACCATCGCGACGGGCTTCGTGGTCGACGACGCCATCGTGGTGATCGAGAACATCGCCCGCCACGTCGAGGACGGGGAATCGCCGCTCGAGGCGGCGCTGAAGGGCTCGCGCGAGATCGGCTTCACCATCATCTCGCTCACCGTCTCGCTCATCGCGGTGCTGATCCCGCTCCTGTTCATGGGCGACGTGGTCGGACGCCTGTTCCACGAATTCGCCATCACGCTCGCGGCCACCATCGTGATCTCGGGCGTGGTCTCGCTGACCCTCGTGCCGATGATGTGCGCGCGGCTCCTCAAGCACGTGCCGGAGGGGCAGGCGCGCCGCCGCGAGGGCTACCTGTCGCGGATGGGCCGGCGGGCGACCGAGCGCACCATCGCGGCCTATGGCCGGGCGCTGCGGGTGGTGCTCAACCACCAGTTCCTGACGCTCCTCGTGACGTTCGCCACCGTCGCGCTGACGGCCTACCTGTTCGTGGTGATCCCGAAGGGCTTCTTCCCCGTGCAGGACACGGGCGTGATCCAGGGCATCACCCAGGCCGACCAGACCGTCTCCTACGCGGCCATGGCCGAGCGCCAGCAGCGGCTCGCCGCGATCGTGCTGAAGGACCCGGACGTGGCGAGCCTGTCCTCCTTCATCGGCGTCGACGGGCAGAACGTGACGCTCAATTCCGGCCGCTTCCTCATCAACCTGAAGCCCCGCGACGCGCGCACGGCGAGCGCCGGCGGCATCATCGCGCGCCTCAAGGAGGCGAGCGCGAGCGTGCCCGGCATCCGCCTCTACATGCAGCCGGTGCAGGACCTCACCATCGACACGGCGGTCTCGGCGACGCAGTACCAGGTCATCCTGGAGAACCCGAACCTCGACGAGTTCGAGACCTGGGTGCCGCGCTTCGTCTCCGCGCTGCAGCGCTCGCCCCTGCTCTCGGACGTGGCGAGCGACCTCCAGGGCAGCGGGCTCGCGGCCTACGTCACCATCGACCGCGCCACGGCGGGCCGCTACGGCATCACCCCGGCGACCGTCGACAACGCCCTCTACGACGCCTTCGGCCAGCGCATCATCTCGACGATCTTCACCCAGTCGAACCAGTACCGGGTGATCCTCGAGGCGGATCCCGACCTGCACAAGACGCTCGACAGCCTCAACGCGATCTACCTGCCCTCGTCCACGGCGACGTCCGGACAGGTGCCGCTCTCCGCGGTCGCCCGCGTCAGCGAGCGGCGGGCGCCGCTCCTGATCAGCCATCTCGGCCAGTTCCCGGCCACCACCGTCTCGTTCAACCTCGCGCCCGGCGCGGCCCTCGGGCAGGCGGTCGAGGCGATCGACCGGGTCCGCCGCGAGATCGACCTGCCGGGAAGCTTCCGCATCGTGCCGCAGGGCTCGGTCTTCGCCTTCCAGGCGGCGCTCGGCAACGAGCTCTTCCTCGTGCTCGCCGCCATCGTCACCGTCTACATCGTGCTCGGCGTGCTCTACGAGAGCTTCATCCACCCGATCACGATCCTGTCGACGCTCCCCTCCGCGGGGATCGGCGCTCTCCTCGGGTTGATGCTGTTCGGGCTCTCCCTCGACGTCATCGCCATCATCGGCATCGTGCTGCTCATCGGCATCGTCAAGAAGAACGCCATCATGATGATCGACTTCGCGCTCCAGGCCGAGCGCGAGGACGGGATGAGCCCGCGCGCCGCCATCTACGAGGCCTGCCTGCTGCGCTTCCGCCCGATCATGATGACGACGCTCGCGGCGCTGTTCGCGGCGGTGCCCCTCATCCTCGGCACGGGCGTCGGCTCGGAGCTGCGCCAGCCGCTCGGCATCGCCATCGCGGGCGGCCTCATCGTCAGCCAGGTGCTGACGCTCTTCACCACGCCCGTGATCTACCTCGCCTTCGACCGCCTGGAGCGGCGCCTCACGGGCCGCAGCGGCGTGCCGACCGGCGAGGCGCTGCCGTGAAGAGCCGGCGTTCCGCTCGTCCAACCCACGCCCCTCATCCTGAGGTGCCCGCGTCAGCGGGCCTCGAAGGAGGCCTCCAGAGGTCCCCGCGCGGTCTGGAGCCCTCCTTCGAGGCCGCCGCTTCGCGTCGGCACCTCAGGATGAGGGGGAGGGGTGGAGCAATCGTCGTCGGAGAACGGCGATGAACGTCTCCGCCCCCTTCATCCGGCGCCCGGTCGCCACCACGCTCCTGACCATCGGGGTGATGCTGGCCGGCCTCTTCGCCTTTATGAGGCTGCCGGTGGCGCCGCTGCCCCAGGTCGACTTCCCCGTCATCCTGGTCCAGGCCCAGATGGCGGGCGCGAGCCCCGAGACCATGGCGACGACGGTCGCCGCGCCGCTCGAGCGCCGCCTCGGGGTGATCGCGGACGTCAACGAGATGACGTCGACGAGCTCCACCGGCACGGTGCGCATCGTCCTGCTGTTCGGCCTCAACCGGGATATCGACGGGGCGGCGCGCGACGTGCAGGCGGCGATCAACGCGGCCCGGGCCGACCTGCCGACGGCGCTGCGGCAGAACCCGACCTACCGCAAGTTCAACCCGGCCGACGCGCCGATCCTGATCCTGGGGCTCACCTCCGACACCCTGTCGCCCGGCCAGCTCTACGATTCCGCCGCCACGGTGGTGCAGCAGAAGATGTCGCAGCTGCCCGGCATCGGGAACGTCGATATCGGCGGCTCCTCGCTGCCGGCGGTCCGGGTCGAGCTCGATCCGACGGCGCTGTTCCACTACGGCATCGGGCTCGAGGGCATCCGGGCGGCGCTCGCCTCGGCCAACGCCAACTCGCCGAAGGGCGCGATCGAGACGGAGGCGCGCCATTACCAGCTCTACGCCAACGACCAGGGCCGCACGGCCGCCGATTACCGCGACATCGTGGTGGCCTACCGCAACGGCGCGGGCGTGCGCCTCAGCGATGTGGGCCGCGTGGTCGACGGGGTCGAGGACAAGCGCAACCTCGGCCTCATCAACGGCAAGCCCGGCGTCATCCTGTTCATCTACAAGCAGCCGGGCTCGAACGTCGTCGAGACCATCAAGGGCGTGAAGGCCGCGATCCCGCAGGTGCAGGCGGCGCTGCCCGGCGACATCGACCTCACCATCACGGGCGACCGCAGCGCCACGATCCGCGCCTCCCTCGCCGAGACCGAGCAGACGCTGCTCATCGCGGTCGGCCTCGTGATCCTCGTGGTGTTCGTGTTCCTGCGCTCGGGCCGGGCGACGCTCATCCCGGCCGTGGCGGTGCCGATCTCGATCATCGGCACCTTCTCGGCGATGTACCTGCTCGACTACTCCCTCGACATCCTGTCGCTGATGGCGCTCATCATCGCGACGGGCTTCGTGGTCGACGACGCCATCGTGGTGCTGGAGAACATCCAGCGCCACATCGAGCGGGGCAGGCCCCGCCTCGAGGCCGCGCTTCTCGGCGCGCAGGAGGTCGGCTTCACCGTCATCTCGATGAGCCTGTCGCTCGTCGCCGTGTTCCTGCCGATCCTGCTGATGGGCGGCCTCGTCGGGCGCCTGTTCCAGGAATTCGCCGTCACGCTCTCGCTCGCGATCCTGATCTCGCTGGTGCTCTCGCTCACCACCACGCCGATGATGTGCGCGCGCCTGCTGCGGCCGGAGGCGCACGATCCGGGGCGGCGCCCGAACCTCCTGATCCGGGCGCTCGAGGGCGCCTTCGACGGCACGCTGCGGGCCTACGAGCGGACCCTGCGGCTGGCCCTGCACCACCGCCGCCTCGTGATGCTGACGCTGTTCGCGACGATCGGGCTCAACGTCTACCTCTACGTCATCGTGCCCAAGGGCTTCTTCCCCGAGCAGGATACGGGGCAGATGATGGGCGGCATCCAGGCCGACCAGCGCATCTCCTTCCAGGCCATGGAGCAGAAGCTGCGCCAGGCCACCGCGATCGTGCAGGCGGACCCGGCGGTCGACAACGTCGTCGGCTTCACGGGCGGGCGCGGCACCAATTCGGCCAACGTCTTCGTGAGCCTCAAGCCCCTTGGCGAGCGCGCGCCGATCGCCGAGGTGATGAACCGCCTGCGGCCGAAGCTCGCGCGGGTGGCCGGCGCGCGCCTCTACCTGTTCCCGCGCCAGGATCTGCGCATGGGCGGGCGCCAGAGCTTCGCGCAGTACCAGTACACCCTGCAGGGCGACACCGCCCCGGAGCTCTACGCGGCCGCGCCCCAGCTCCTCGAGGCCCTGCAGAGGAACCCGATCTTCGCCGACGTCACCTCGGACCAGCAGGAGGGCGGCCTGGAGAGCCGCCTCGTGATCGACCGGGCCACCGCCTTCCGCTACGGCATCACCCCGGACAAGATCGACAACACGCTCTACGACGCCTTCGGCCAGCGCCAGGTCTCGACGATCTACAACCCGCTGAACCAGTACCACGTCGTGATGGAGATCGCGCCGCGCTACCTGCAGAGCCCCGAGACGCTCAAGATGGTCTACGTCTCGACCTCGGGCGGCAAGGCGCGGGGCTCGGCCACCACCAACGCGGTCGCCGGCACCGTCGCGGCGAACGGCACGGCCAACACCAACGGCACCGGCAGCGCCGCCTCCGTGCCCGACACCAGCGCGACCGACCCCTCCGCGACCGCCGCGGCCATCGCGGGCGATTCCGCCCGCAATGCCGCCTCGAACGCCATCGCGGCGAGCAAGGGCGGCGCCTCCTCGAGCGCGCCGGTCTCGGCGGCCCGGGAGACCATGGTCCCGCTCTCGGCCTTCGCGCGGCTCGAGACCGGCAACGCCCCCGTGCAGGTCAGCCACCAGGGCCTGTTCGTGGCCACCACGATCTCGTTCAACCTCGCGCCGGGCAAGAGCCTCTCCGATGCCACCGCGGCGATCGAGGAGGCGATGGCGTCGCTGCGCCTGCCCGCCACCATCCACGGCGAGTTCGCGGGCGCGGCCAAGAACTACCAGGCCTCGGCCTCGCGCCAGCCGCTCCTGATCCTCGCCGCGATCCTGGCCGTCTACACGATCCTGGGAATCCTCTACGAGAGCTTCGTCCACCCGGTCACGATCCTCTCGACCCTGCCCTCGGCCGGCATCGGGGCGCTGCTCGCCCTCCTGGTCTCGGGCACGGAATTCACCGTGATCGCGCTCATCGCGGTGTTCCTGCTCATCGGCATCGTGAAGAAGAACGCGATCATGATGATCGACTTCGCGCTCGACGCCGAGCGCACCCGCGGGGCGAGCCCGCACGACGCGATCTTCGAGGCCTGCCTCTTGCGCTTCCGCCCGATCATGATGACAACGCTGGCCGCGCTGCTCGGCGCGGCGCCCCTGATCCTCGCCGGCGGCGAGGGCTCGGAATTGCGGCGCCCGCTCGGCATCGCGATCATCGGCGGCCTGATCGTGAGCCAGATCCTGACCCTGTACACGACCCCCGTCGTCTACCTGTACCTCGACCGGATGCGGCACTGGGCGATGGCCCGCCGCCGGGCCGCAGGCGGCACCTCCGCGCTTCCGGCCGGCGAGTGATGCGGATCCGGGGATTTCTCGCGGCCGTCGGGCTCGCGGCCGCCACGTCCGGCTGCATGGTCGGGCCCGACTACTCGCGCCCCTCCGTCGAGACGCCGCTCGCCTTCAAGGAGGGCGGGCAGCGCGAGGACAGCGCGGCCTACGTCGCCTCGCGCAAGGGCTGGCGCCCGGCCCAGCCGAACGACGGGGCCGAGCGCGGCGACTGGTGGCGCGTGTTCCGAGACCCCGCGCTCGACCGCCTGGTCCGCCTTGTCGACGTCGACAACCAGACCCTGCGCCAGGCGGTCGCCGGCTACCGGCAGGCCCGCGCGCTCGTCGAGCAGGCCCGCGCCGCCCTCTACCCGACGGTGATCGGCGCGCCGAGCATCTCCCGCAGCCGCGCCGGCGGCGTCGAGCGCACCAACGTCTCGCTGCAGGGGCAGGCGAGCTGGGAGCTCGACCTGTTCGGGGGCATCCGCCGCAACATCGAGAGCGAGGTGGCCTCCGCGCAGGCGGATGCGGCCCAGCTCGGCCTCGTGCGCCTCTCGATCCAGGCCGAGGTCGCCACGAACTACCTGCAATTGCGCTACGCCGACGCGCTGCAGCGCCTCCTGAACGAGACGGTGGAAGCCTACAAGAAGACCCTCGCGATCACCGAGAACCAGTACAACGCGGGGGTCGCCGCCCGCTCCGACGTGATCACGGCCCAGACCCAGGTCCAGACCACGCAGGCCGCGGCCATCGCGGTCGGGCTGCAGCGGGCGACCTTCGAGCACGCCATCGCGATCCTGGTCGGGCGCCCGCCCTCCGAGATCGCGATTCCCGTGGCACCCCTTGCCCAGCGCCCGCCCGCCGTGCCGGTCGGCATCCCGTCCGAGCTCCTGGAGCGGCGCCCCGACGTGGCGCAGGCCGAGCGCCTGGTGCAGCGCCAGAGCGAGCTGATCGGGGTCGCGGTCGCGGCCTTCTACCCGACCGTGACGCTGACGGCCTCGGGCGGCATCTCGGGCGACCCGCGCAACGGCCTGTTCTCGGCCGCCAACCAGGTCTGGTCGGTGGCCGCCGCCGGCACCGAGGTGCTGTTCGACGGGGGCGCCCGCGCCGCCGCCCTGCAGGCCGCGCGGGCGGCCTACGACAGCGCCGTCGCCAATTACCGGCAGGTGGTGCTCACCGCCTTCGGGGAGGTCGAGAACGGCCTGTCCGGCGTGCGCATCCTGGCCCGCCAGCAGGGCGCGCAGGACCAGGCCGTGGCCTCGGCGCGCCGCGCCGTCGAGATCACGCTGAACGAGTACCGGGCCGGCACCCAGAACTTCACCACGGTGGTCACCGCCCAGGCCCTCGCCCTCAACAACGAGGTCGCGGCCCTCCAGGTCCGGCTCAACCGCTTCACCACCGCCGTGTCGCTGATCCGGGCGCTCGGCGGCGGCTGGGACGTGCGCAGCCTGCCGGGCGGCCCGGAGCTGACGGGGCCGAGGCTGCCGATCGACTCAGGCCAGGCCGTGCGCACCGACGAGTAGCGCGAGCCGCACGCAGCCGCGATCGGCCGGAACGTCGGCCGCCACCGGCCGTTTGACGAGCGACCCGCCGGCCGAGCTTGCGGCGGGGCCCGCATAGACCCGGAGGCTGCCGATGGATCCGACCGTCACTCTCAGCGGGCCTGCCGCCTGCGGCACCGAGCCGGCCCCGCCCTGCACCCTGGTGATCTTCGGCGCCGCCGGCGACCTGACGAAGCGGCTGCTCATGCCCGCGCTCTACAATCTCGCCGGAGCGGGCCTCCTCGCGGACGGGTTCAAGATCCTGGGCGTCGACCACAACGACAACACCGACGAGGGCCTGCGCCAGGATCTCACCGCGACGATGGAATCCTTCACGAAGGACGCCTCGTCGGAATTCCACGCCGACCATATCGATCCGAAGGCCTGGGGCTTCGTGCGCGACCGCATCGGGTTCCTGAAGGGCGATTTCGAGGACCCGGCCGCCTACGCGGCGCTGAAGGGCAGGGTCGGGGGAAGCGTCGTGTTCTACCTCGCGGTCGCGGCCCGCTTCTTCGGACCGATCGTCGAGCATCTCGGGCAGGCGGGCCTGCTCGAGCAGCAGGACGGCGTATTCCGGCGCGTCGTCATCGAGAAGCCGTTCGGGTCGGACCTCGCCTCGGCCCGGGCCCTCAACGCCCGCATCCTCGCCCAGGCCGACGAGAGCCAGTTCTACCGGATCGACCATTTCCTCGGGAAGGAGACGGTCCAGAGCATCATGGCTCTGCGCTTCGCCAACGGCATGCTGGAGCCGGTCTGGCGGCGCGAATACGTCGACCACGTCCAGATCACGGCGGCCGAGACCATCGGCGTCGAGGAGCGCGGGGCCTTCTACGAGCCCACCGGCGCGCTGCGCGACATGGTGCCGAACCACCTGTTCCAGCTCCTCTGCATGGTGGCGATGGAGGCGCCGAACTCCTTCGACGCCGAGGCCGTGCGCGGCGAGAAGGCGAAGCTCGCCGAGGCCGTGCGGCCGATCGAGCCGGGCGATGCCGTGCGGGGCCAGTACACGGCCGGCCGCGAGGAGGGCCTCGATGTCGTCGGCTACCGGGACGAGCCGCACGTGTCCGGCGAATCTCACACCGAGACCTACGTCGCCCTGAAGCTCGGGATCGAGAACTGGCGCTGGGCCGGCGTGCCGTTCTACCTGCGCACCGGCAAGCGGATGACCGAGCGCCTCACCGAGATCGCGATCCATTTCAAGCCGCCGCCGTTCCACCTCTTCCGCGAGACGGCGGTGACGGAGCTCGCCCCCAACGTGATGCGCCTGCTGATCGATCCCGAGCAGGGTTCGAGCACCATCCTCAACGTGAAGCGGCCGGGGCCGCAGATGCAGCTCGGCAGCGTCGCCACCGCCTTCCGATACGCCGACTTCTTCCAGGAGAAGCCGAATGTCGGCTACGAGACCCTCCTGTACGATTGCATGGTGGGGGACGCGACCCTGTTCCAGCGCGCGGACAACATCGAGGCCGGCTGGGCCGCGGTCGACCCGCTCCTCAAGGCCTGGGTTGATGCGCCCGTCGCGTTCTACGCCGCCGGCACGGACGGGCCGAAGGAGGCGGAGGATCTCCTGGCGCGGGACGGGCGGCGCTGGCTGCCCCTCGACGGCGGCTCGCGCTGAGGCTCAGGCCCGCAACGGCGCCGCGCGGCCCCGCGCCGGGACCTGCCGGGTCGGGTGCAGTTCCGCGAGATCGTCGTGATGGAGTAGGAGAACGCCGGTCGCGGCCGCGAGCTTGCGGGCGGCGGGAGTGAAGCCCGCATTCGAGACCACGGCCGCCATGTCGCCCGACCAGTAGCGGCAGGCGGCGGCCACCTCCTGCACCGCCGCGTTGCCGACGGGCTTCGCGTAGCGCTTGCACTGCACGACGAGGCGCACCCGGTCGCGTTCCGCCACCACGTCGGCGCCCTGGTCGCCGCTTGCCCGTGTGGCGTGGGCGCGCCAGCCGGCGGCCGCGAGGCGGTCGGCGCAGAACTGCTCGTAGGCGACGCCGTCCTCCGGCGCCTCGGACGCGTCGGGCAGCGCCACCGCGGCGGCGACCTCCTCGACGATGGCGCGCATCGCGTCCCATCGGGCCGCGGCGCAATCGGCGAAGCCGCTTGCCTCGATCTCGGGCAGGACCGTGCGTTCGAGGAAGTAATCCCGCTCGCGCAGCCAGCCGTCCTCGATCAGGTTGCCGTAGGCGTCGACGAAGCTTTCCTGGCGTCGGCGCAGGGCGAGCGTCCGGGCGTGGCGGCGCGCGACCGTGCGCACCCGCCGCCGGAACCGGCGCGGCCGATCGAGCGCCCGCAGCAGGATCGCCGCGAGCGCGAGGCCCGTCGCCGCGAAGGCCGCGCGCCCGTACCAGAGCCCGAGGCCGCCGCCGATCACGACGGTCCAGAACAGGCGTCCGACGATGTGGGGCCGGCCGGCCATGGACCTTCCTCGTCGAGCCGGGCGCCCGCGCCCCAGCCGATCCCGCGAGCCTTGCCACCGCCTCCTTGATCGATCTCTAACGGGTCGGCATCCGCGGGCGGGGGCAAGGGCCCGGCGCCGCGCCTGGCCGGAGCCGCCGCGCCTGGCCGGAGCCGCCGCGGCACCCGCGCGGCCGCTCTCCGCGGGCCGCCCGAGGCCGAGCCATGCGGCCCTAAATAACTGGGCGATCTGCGGACTCTGATCGGGAGAGCCGATCACCGCCATGGCCTGCGGAGGGGCGGCGCGAGGCGCCGGCGCGTCCGCCGCGCCGCGTTTCCGCGCGACGCGCGGCGAGGCTGACGCGCGGGAGAACAAGCTGTGGACAGAAGGATGCGCCGATCGCGGCGGACGACCCGGACGGTGAGGGGGCCGGTGCCGGAGCGCTGCCCGCGGTCACCTGACCACGAACCGCGCTCCGGCCTCTCATGGTACCGCCTGGTCACGCGCCGGACCGGCGGGCGATGCGCTAGCCTTCGGCCGCGACGCGGGGGCGGCGGCTGCGCGTCGCGGGCTTCGCCTCGGCGGGCTGCGCCTTGGTGCGCGACTTCCGGCGCTGCTGGCCGAGACCCATGCTCTTGGCGAGTTCCGAGCGCGCGGCCGCGTAGTTGGGAGCCACCATCGGGTAGTCGGCCGCGAGGTTCCACTTCGCCCGATACTGGTCCGGCGTCATGTCGTAGCGCGTGCGCAGGTGGCGCTTGAGCGACTTGAACTTCTTTCCGTCTTCCAGGCAGACGATGTAATCCGGCGTGATCGAGCGCTTCACCGACACGGCCGGAGTCAGCGGCTCGGCCTTTTCCTCCGCGGGCGAGATGGACAGGCGGTTGAGCGTTCCGTGGACGGACGCGATCAGGCCCGGAAGTTCGGTGACGGGAACGGAGTTATTGCTCACGAATGCGGACACGATGTCCGCCGCCAACGCAATGTAATCCGGCGTAACGCCGTTCTCAACCGACATTATGTTCCCCCGTGGGTGGATATGGCTCTCAGAGGACGCTCATCAGGCTTAGGCCCTGAGGAGACTGGCCTAGTGAAGATCGTGATTTTCAAGCTACTATGATGTTGGAAGTCGTGATGCAAGTGGCAAGTGCAGTCCTGAGATTTTTGCAAATTTCAACTGGATGATTTCCTGGTCGTCGCAGTTTGCGGCGTCTAAGTTGCGGACCCTGGGATCCGGTCCATCGTTTGGTTCAGGTTCGTCGCCGCCCGGAGCAGCGGAGATCCAGTGAAAATCCGCTTCTGTGCCAGGATTTGCCGCGCCGGGCCCGTGACTAAGCCTCGCTCGAGCCGGTGGCCGCCTGATCAACTGATGATTGAAACCGCGGAAGCGGCCCGATCCGTGCGGCAGGCGTCGTCCGGAGCCCGGCAAGCGCCGGGAAGGCGGATCGAGACGCGGAATGAATATGCAAAACTACGCGCGAGGACGCAGATTTCAGGAGTTATTCTATCACATCTTCGCGAGCCGGTCAGGCAAAGGGCGCATCCGATCCACTGTGCAATAGTGTACGTATGGATGGGATACAGGTCAGCCGCCGCGCCGGCGCGGCCGATGTCACTCCACGCCTAACATAAGATAATTGCGGATCCGGGACGACGCTCCGCGGATTACTCGCGCGGCAGCCCGCACCGGGCATCGACGACTGGCCGGTCGACCCCGCGGGGCCCGTAGGTCTTGAAGCGCTCGACGGTCCGGGCGATCTCGTCATCCGACAGGATGACGGGTGCGCCCACCTGCAGGGCGATCGCGTATTGGCGGCAGAGGGCCTCGACCTCGACGGCGAGCCACAGGGCCTTCGCGAGATCGGGCCCGACCGCGATCATGCCGTGATTGGCGAGCAGGCAGGCGCCGCGGTCCTGCAGCGCCGCGAGGGCCGACGCCGAGAGCGCCTCCGTGCCGTAGGGCGCGTAGGGCGCGCACCGGATCGTCGGGCCGCCGGTCGCCGCGATCATGTAGTGAACCGCCGGGATCTCGCGCCCGCAGATCGCGAAGGCCGTGGCGTAGGCCGGGTGCGCGTGCACCACCGCGCCGACCTCGGGCCGCTCCCGCAGGATGTCTCGGTGGAAGCGCCACTCCGAGGACGGCGCGAGCGGGTGCTCGTAGCGGCCGTCGAGCTCCATCGCCACGATGTGCTCGGGCCGCAGGTCCTCGGCGGGGATGCCCGACGGCGTCACCAGGAAGCCCGCGCCCGCCCGCACCGAGACGTTGCCCGAGGTGCCCTGGCTGAGGCCCAGCGCGATGAGCCCGCGCATGGCCTCGACGATGGCGTGCCGGGAGGCGGGGTCGGTGAGCGGCATGGGCTCCCTCGTAGCCGATGCCGCGGGACAGGGAAACTGAGGCGCGGCCGGCACGTTGAGGTGGCAGGACCCCTGAGGGAGCAGGACCATGCAGCCCGACTGGATCAGCATCTCGCAATTGGCGCACGAGCTCGGGATCGACGTGGCGCAGGCGCACGCGCTCGCCGAGCGCATGCGCTGGCCGACCGTGTTCAAGGCCAACGAAACCCTGGTTCTGCCGCCTCGCAGGCCGGCCGCCTGAGACGACGCGCCGGGCCGGATGCGGGCCGTCCGCGAGGCCGCGCCTCGAAGCGTTGACGGCGGCGCCGATTTCGCGTCCCCCCTTGCCGCCAGCAGGGGCAGCACCGAGGGGCGCCGACCGGCATGAGCACCTACCGATTCGAGGCGCTGCTGCGCCCGCGCTCGATCGCGCTGGCCGGGGCGGGCGAGCGCGAGGGCTCCCTCGGCCGCGCCGTCCTGGAGAACCTGCGGGCGGCGGCCTTCGCGGGACCGGTCTGGCCCGTGAACCCGCGCCACGAAGCGGTCGGAGGCATCGCCTGCGTCCCGAGCGTGGCGGATCTCGCCGAGACGCCGGACCTCGTGGTGATCGCCGCACCGCCGGCGGCGGTTCCCGGTATCGTCGAGGAGGCGGCCCGCAAGGGCGCGGGCGCCGCCGTGATCCTCACCGCCGATCTCGGCGAGGCGCCGGGCGAGGCGGGGCCGCGGGCCCGCGCCATCGGGCGCCGCTACGGGCTGCGGCTCCTCGGACCGAACAGCATCGGGCTCGCGGTGCCCGGCGCGCGGCTCAACGCGAGCCTGCTCGCGCGCGCCCCGGCCCGCGGCGACCTCGCGCTGATCTCGCAATCGGGCACGGTGGCCTCGGGCATCGTCGAGTGGGCGGCGCGGCGGGCGGTGGGGTTCTCGGCGGTGCTGTCGCTGGGGCGGGCCTGCGATGTCGACGTGGCGGATTGCCTCGACCACTTCGCGAGCGACCTCGGCACCCGGGCGATCCTGCTTTGCCTGAAGGAAGTGCCGGACGCGCGCAAGTTCATGAGCGCCGCCCGCGCGGCGGCGCGCGCCAAGCCGGTCGTGGTGCTCCGCACGGGGCGCCACGAGGCGGAATCGCGCCCGGTCCGGACCCATACGGGCGCGCTCGCCAAGCCCGACGCCGTCTACCGGGCGGCCTTCCGGCGGGCGGGGCTGCTTTCGGTCGAGGATCTCGACGAGATGTTCTCGGCCGTCGAGACGCTCGGGCGCCAGCGCCCCTTTCCGGGCAAGCGCCTCGCCATCCTGACGAACGGCCGCGGCATCGGGGCGCTGGCGGCCGACCGCCTCGCCGACCGGGGCGGCACGCTGGCGGCGATCACGCCCGCCGCGGGCCTCGGCGCGGGAAATCCCGTCGACCTCGGCATCGACGCGGACGCGGCCTCCTACGAGGCGGCGCTGAGCCCGCTGCTCGCCGACCGCGCCAACGACGCGGTGCTGGCGATCCACGTCCCCACCGCCCGCTCGGACGGCACGGCGGTGGCGGCGGCGATCGCCGGCACCGTCACCAGGACGCGCGCCGAGACGGGCCGCAGGAAGCCGGTCTTCGCCGTCTCCCTCGGGGAGGACGAGGCGGCGACCCGCCTCCTCACCGAGGCCGGCATCCCGCGCTTCGCCACGGATTCCGACGCGGTCGAGGGCTTCCTCCACCTCGTCCGTTACCGGGAGGCGCAGGACGACCTGATGCGCACGCCCGACTCGCTGCCCCGCGACTTCGCCCCCGACGTGGAGGCCGCCCGCGCCGTCGTGGCCCGGGCGCTCAAGCAGGGCAGCGCCTGGCTCGACCCCTTGAGCGTCGCCGAGCTCCTGCGCGCCTACGACATCCCGAGCGTGCCGCTGACCCTCGCCCCCGACATCGACGCGGCGGCCTCCGCCGCCTGGCCGATCCTGGCGCAGGGAGGCACGGTGGCCCTCAAGGTCGTCTCCCCCGACATCGTGCACAAGTCCGACATCGGCGGCGTGCGCCTCGACCTCACGAGCGAGGCGGACCTGCGCGAGGCCGCCCGCGAGATCCTGGCGCGGGCGCGCCGCGAGCGGCCGGAGGCGCGCATCACGGGGTTCGCCGTGCAGCCGATGGTGCGCAAGGGCCGGCGCCGCGAGCTGATCGCGGGGCTCGCCGAGGACCCGACCTTCGGCCCCGTCGTGGTGTTCGGGCGGGGCGGCACCGCGGTCGAGGTCATCGACGACCGGGCACTCGGCCTGCCGCCCCTCGACCTCGCGCTGGCGAGCGAGCTGATCTCCCGCACGCGCGTCGCCCGGCGGCTCGCCGCCTACCGCGACGTGCCCGCCGTCGACACGCGGGCGGTGGCGCTCGTCCTCGTGAAGATCGCCCAGCTCGCCGCCGACCTGCCGCAGGTGCGCGAGCTCGACATCAACCCGCTGCTGGCCGATTCGACCGGCGCGGTGGCGCTCGACGCCCGCGTCATGATCAGCCGCGACCCCGGCCGCCCGGTGCGCGGGCGCGGCCACCCGCGCTTCGCCATCCGCCCCTACCCGGTCGAGTGGGAGCGCAGCATGATGCTGAGGGGCCGCCGGATCCTGGTGCGCCCGGTGCGGCCCGAGGACGAGGGCCTGTTCCGCGCCTTCTTCCACGCGGTGAGCGAGGAGGATCTGCGCCTGCGCTTCTTCTCGCCCGTGCGCGACTTCAGCCACGCCTTCCTCGCCCGCCTGACCCAGCTCGACTATGCCCGCGCCATCGCCTTCGTCGCCACCGACGTCGAGACCGGCGCCATGCTCGGCGCCGTGCGCCTGCACGCCGACGCCAACCACGAGAGCGGCGAGTACGCGATCCTGGTGCGCACCGACCGCAAGGGCACCGGGCTCGGCTTCGCGCTGATGCGGATGATGATCGACTGGGCGCGCGCGGAAGGGCTTAAGCGCGTCGAGGGCAGCGTGCTCGCCGAGAACCGCCCGATGCTGGCGGTGTGCCGCAGGCTCGGGTTCGCGGTGCACCCGGACCGGGACGAGCCGGGGGTCATGAAGGTGGGGCTGGCGCTGTAGGAGCGGGCCGCTGCCCTCTTGCAAGGTCTTCGGCGGGCCATCGCCGGACTGTCATGTCCCGATGCGCGCGCGACGCACGAAGGAATCCGAGAACAGGAGGCCCCGCATCGACGATGCGGGGCTCATGGCCGCTCAGGTGCCGGGAGAGCGCCGGCCGCCGGTCAATGCCCGCCCTGCGTCGCGTTCCGGGTCGACTCGTACAGGAACCAGGTGCGCTCCTCGGACTGGTCGATCCACACCTCGAGCAGGCTCGTCGTCGAGACGTCGTTGGCCTCGTCGGTGACCTCGTGCAGGTCGCGCATGTGGGCGGTGAGCGCCTTGTTGTCGTCCCGCAGCTCGATCAGCATGTCGAGCGGGCTGACGTACTCGGCGTTGTTGTCGGCGACGCGCTTCATCTGGCTGGCCTGGCCGAGGGAGCGCAGCGTCGTGCCGCCGATCTTGCGGGCGCGCTCGCCCACCTCGTCGATGATCGAGAAGATCTGCTGCGACTGCTCGTCGAGGAGCAGGTGGTAATCGCGGAAGTTCGGGCCGCTGACGTGCCAGTGGAAGTTCTTCGTCTTGATGTAGAGGGCGAAGAGGTCCGACAGGAGCACGGTGAGCCCCTCGGCGATTTTCCTGGTATCGGCCGGATCGAGGTCGGTCGGGGTGTTGAGCCGGTCGCTCTCGACGCGCGGGCTGGGCTTGGCCTTGGCCATCGGTGAAACTCCGTTGCTGTTTCCGGGTTTGGTCGTGTCCGGGCGCGGCGCGGGGAGGCGCGGCGTCGCTCGCTCGGCAAAATGAACGGTGAAGCCGATTGTTCCGGTGCGCATGCCTGCGGTGCGGGAAGCGGACGGCTTGGAACGGTTCCAGGATGCGGGCGTGGACTGTCCTCCCCGGTCCAGGCTCGCGGATCGACCCATCGCCGCCGGCGCAGGGCGCAGAGTCTCGAGGAGCAGGCGCGGGTCCCCTCTCCCGTGCGGGAGAGGGATAGGGTGAGGGGTGCGACCTCTCCGGAGGCGGCGAACCCCTCACCCGGTCCGCGGAACGCGGACTCGACCTCTCCCGTGCGGGAGAGGTGGGGCGCGTCGGCGGATCCGGCAGCCTTTTGCAAGGCACCCGAGACGACGGGCGAACGAGCGGGCCCTTGCAGAGAGGGGAAAGCCCCGCGCTACGCCCGCGGGCCGACGAGGCCCGGGGGGAGCATCGCGGGCTCGCGGGCGAGCGCCTTGGCAGGGGCGACAGGGGCGGTCCTGCGGGTCTCGGGCCTCGGCGGGGCGGGCTGCGGGGCCGCCTCCGGCGCGCGGGCGGGCTTCGGAGCGGCGCGCGGCCCGATCGAGCCCGTGGTCTGCACGTCGGCCGCGGCCGCCGCGGCCGGCGGGGCCGGGCTGTCGAGGTTGTAGATGTCGTCGCGGAAATGCGCGCGCCCATCGGGGGTGGCGTAGCCCGTCAGGTACACGAAGGCGACGGGAACCGGCTTGACCGGCTTGATGTCGCGCCGCTCGCCCGTGGCGATGCCGGTCTCGATCTCGATGGCGCCCCAGGCCGAGCCCGGGCCGTTCGGGCCGGGCGTCCCCTCGAGCAGCCAGCCCACGAACTCCTTGACCTGGCCCACCCGCACGCAGCCGTGCGAGTGGAAGCGGACCTCGCGGGCGAAGAGCGATTTCGAGGGCGTGTCGTGCATGTAGACCGCGTGGCGGTTCGGCATGTCGATGCGCACTTGGCCCAGCGAGTTGTCGAAGCCCGAATCCTGCCGCAGCGTGTAGTTGACCGCCTTCCCGCCCGTCCAGTCGATGGCGGTGGGGTCCACCTCGACGCCGCCGGGGCCGAGGATGCGGATGCGGTTCCGGGCGAGCCAGCCGGCATCCTTGCGCATCTTCGGGATGATCTCGTTCCGCACCACCGAGACCGGCACGGTCCAGGTCGGGTTGAAGTTGACGTCGGTGATGCGGGTCTCGACCGCGGGCGTCGGCTTGTCGGGGCTGCCGACCACCGCGACGTAGCGGCGCGCCACCGCGCCCTTCTCCACCGCCTCGACGACGGCGGAGGGGATGTTCACGATGACGTAGCGCTCGCCGAAGGGGAAGTTCGAGCCCATCAGGCGGGTGGCCGAGGCCGCGAGCTGGCGCTGGCGCACGCTCGCCGGCACGTTGAGCGCCGCGATGGTCTGGCGGCCGAGGATGCCGGTCTCGGGCAGGCCGTGGCGGGCCTGGAACGCCTTCACGGCCGAGACGAGCGGCGGGTCGAGGCGGTCGCTCGGCGGGGCATCGGCGGGCAGGTCCCCCGTCAGGGTGAGATGGTGGCGCAGCGACGGCACCGCCGGGTTGCGGGCGCCGGGCTTCAGCACGAGGTCGGCCGGCAGGCTCTCCCAGCCGCCGGCCTCGACATAGGCCTGGTAGCGCTCGGCCATGCGCAGCGTGTCGAGGAAGGTCGCGGGCGCGAGCGTCGGCACCGGGTCGGCCGAGACGCGGGCATAGACGAGGGGCACGGGCGGGCGGGGCTTCCTCGGCGGTGCCGGCGGCGGCGCTTCGGCGACGGGTGCGGGCGTCGCGGTCGCGGCGGCCGGAGGCGCGGCCGCGGGTGCCGGCGCGGGCTCCGCCGCCGCGGCGGGCGGAGCCGGCGCCGGGCCCGTGCCCTCGGCGGCGGCCGCGCCCAGGGCGCAGAGGAGCGCGAGGGGGGAGAGGCCCGCGCGCAGGCGAGCCGAGGACCAGGGGGAGCGCGCGGGCATCGCGGGCCTCTTGCGGGAGAGATGGCCCGGATGATGGGGGGTGATGGTTACCGATCCCTTCTCGCCTGTCCCTTCCCGCCGATCCGTTCCCGCCGATCCGTTCCCGCCGATCCGTTCCCGCGAAGGCTGCGGGCGCCCCCCGTTCACCGTACCGCGACATTAAGCGGGACCTCCGGGGGATTTGCGGATTTCCCTCGGCCGGTGGATCGGGCGAGATAGGAGCTCATCCGCCGGGCGGGGGTTCGATGGCGCACGGTTCAGCACGGGACGGGAGGGGCGCCGTCGCGCCGGATCCGCCGGCCGCGATGCCCTACCTGCCCCAGCTCGACGGGGTGCGGGCCGTGGCCGCGCTCATCGTGTTCGTCGCCCATGCCGGCTTCAGCCACGTCGTGCCGGGCGGCTTCGGCGTCACGATCTTCTTCTTCCTGAGCGGCTACCTCATCACCACGCTGCTGCGCATCGAGCGGGCGGGGACCGGCGGGATCAGCCTGCCGGCCTTCTACCTGCGGCGCTCGCTGCGCATCCTGCCGCCCATGTACCTGACGCTGCTGTTCTCGGGGCTGCTCTACGGGCTCGGCCTCATGGGGCTGCGGGTCGATGCCGCGGCCATCGTCGGGCAGGCGACCTTCCTGACGAACTATCCGGGCCTGTTCGGCACCGAGCACGTCCTGCCGGTCCCGCTCTGGAGCCTCGCCATCGAGGAGCATTTCTACCTCGCCTTCCCGCTCGCCTACAGCCTCTGGCTCGGGCGCGCGCATCCGCGCCGGGCGGCGCGGATCTGCCTCGCGCTCTGCGGGCTCGTACTCGGCATCCGCTGCCTCAACGTCTGGCGGCTCGAGGATTACAGCCTGAACTACAGCTGGACCCACACCCGCATCGACGCGATCCTGTTCGGCTGCTGCCTCGGTCTCTGGAACAACCCCGTGATCGAGGGCGCGCGCGCCTGGCGGCCGCGGGGCTGGCATCTCGCGGCGGCGGGGGCGGTCATCCTCGGCACGCTCGTCCTGCGCGACGAGGCCTTCCGCCAGAGCCTGCGCTACACGCTCCAGAGCGCGGCGCTGTTCGTGCCCTTCGCCTTCGTCCTGCACGGGCGCGGCCTCGCGGTGCGGGTCCTCGCCTCGGCGCCGCTGCGCCGGATCGGGCTCTATTCCTACAGCCTCTACCTCGTGCACCCGACGGTCTTCGCGGTCGTCGAGCACCTGGCGCCGGGGCTCGGCCGGCTGCCCACCATGGCCGTGTGCTTCGCCCTCACGCTCGCCTACGCGGCGCTGATGTACGCGGCCGTCGAGCGCCCCTGCGCGCGCCTGCGCCGGCGCCTCCTCGAGGGAGGAGGCCGGCCCCCGCAGCCGAGCCTCGCGGCCGACGGCCGGTCCGCGGCCGCGGAGCTGCCTCTCACGCGCGCCTGAGCCGGTCGCGCCGGGCCTTGTGGTCGGGCGCGTGCCGGAAGGCGTCGCGGAAGGCGTGCCAGAGGGACTTGCGGCGGAACTCGGCGTCGAGCGGCAGGGCGCGCTGGGGCAGGCCGTCCGGCCGCTTCCGGTTCGGGTGGTCGTTGAGCCAGGTGTCCGGGTCCCAGATGTCCCAGGTCACCACGTTGAGGACGGCCGGTTCCGCGCAGACCACGTCGAGGAAGCGCCGGGCCATGTCGGTCACGCCCCGGTCGCGGGCCGCGATGTCGGCCGGGAAGGCGCGGTCGTCGAAGTCGAGCTCGGTGATCTCGATGCCGATGCCGAGCTGGCCGAGCTCGGCCAGGAAGCGCCGCAGCCTGCCCTGGTCGATCGGGATCGTGCTCGTCAGGTGCGATTGCAGGCCGAACCGGCGGATCGGCACGCCGCGGGCGAGCATGCCCTCGATCCGGCGCAGCACCAGGGTGCGCCGCGCCTCCATCCAGGGCACGTCCTGCTCCACGGCGTCCTCGTTCCAGGTGCCGGCGGCGCCCGGATCGACCTCGCGCAGGATGCGGAAGGCGAGGTCGATGTAGTCGGGCCCGAGCGCCCTGAGCCAGGGCGTCTCGCGCAGCCCGTCCGGCCGGCGCGGCTCGCCGATCGCCAGCACTTCGTTGACGACGTCCCAGGCCTCGATGCAGCCGCGCCAGTGCCCGGCCGCCGCCCCGATCCAGCGCCGCATGAAGTCCTCGGCCTGGGCGGCGCTGCTGCGGGCGAGCAGCGGGCTCACCCAGTCGGGCAGCGCGTCGTGCCAGATCAGCGTATGGCCGCGCATGCGCTGGCCGTTGGCGCGGGCGAACCGCAGGGTCTCGTCGCCCGCCCCGAAATCCTCGCCGCCGGGTCGCGGCAGCACCTCCACCATCTTCATCGCGGTGCCGCAGACGAGCATGCCGCACTCGCGCGCGACGGCGCGGCGGTAGGGGGCGAGCGCCAGCCGGTAATGGGGCACCTCCGCCCCGTAGGTCAGGCCCGCGCGGGCGGCGGCCGCCTGCAGGCTGTCCGGCACCCAGGAGGGCGGGCCGACCGGGCCGAACGCGGGTGCCCCGGCAAGGGCGCGCGGCGCGCCGATCAGGCTCGCGGCCCCGGCCAGGAGGGCGCGGCGGGTCGGTGATGCGGAACGCACGGCTGATGGATGACCCCCGGGATGCCCGGCATTGAAGCACGGGGGCGGCCCGCGCGCGAGCGCCCCTCGACAAAGGCGGGGCGCGCCCCACCCTCACGGCCGCAGCAGGAACGAGGAGAGACACGATGCCCGAGCATCCCGCGATCAGCCCCGGCCGCGCGGCCGTCGTGACGGGGGCGGCGAGCGGCATCGGGCTCGCGGCCGCCAAGGCCTTCGCGCGCAGGGGCATGAACGTCTGGCTCGCCGACCTGCCGGGCGATGCGCTCGAGGCGGCCCGTGCCGAGGTGGCGCGGCTCGCGGCCGTCGAGGTGCGGGCGGTACCCGCCGATGTCGGCCGGCGCGAGGCGATGGAGCAGCTGCGCGACGCGGTCCTGGCGCGGGGCGGCAGCCCGGCGCTCCTGATGCTGAACGCCGGCACCGAGAGCGGCGGAAAGCTCTTCTCCGACCTCGACCTCTGGCACCGCATCCTCGACACCAACCTGTGGGGCGTCGTGAACGGGATCGGCGCCTTCGTGCCCGGCATGGTCGGGGGCGGCGCGCCCGGCGCCGTGATCGTCACGGGCTCGAAGCAGGGCATCACCACGCCGCCGGGCAACACGCCCTACAACGTCTCGAAGGCGGGCGTCCGGGTGGTGACGGAGGCGCTCGCCCACGAGCTGCGCGGCCAGGGCGCGCGGATCAGCGCGCATCTCCTCGTCCCCGGCTTCGTCTATACGGGGCTGACCCGGGCCCGCGGCGTCGCCGAGAAGCCCGCGGGCGCCTGGACGCCCGAGGAGACGGTCGCCTTCATGCTGGAGCGCATGGAGGCGGGCGACTTCTACATCCTCTGCCCCGACAACGAGACGACCCGCGCGCAGGACGAGCGCCGCATCGCCTGGGCGGCCGGCGACATCATCGCGAACCGCCCGGCCCTGTCGCGCTGGCACCCGGACTTCGCCGAGGCGTTCCGGCGGCACATGGAGGGGTGAGCGGGGGCGCACCGCGGGCTCGTGAAGACCCGCCGTCTGGCGAAGGTCTTGCGAGGGGTATAATCCGGTCGCCGAAGCAGGGGCGCCTCGTGCGCCCGCTTCGAGGCCGCACGAACACGGGAGCCGCCCTTGGCCACCATCATCCCCGTCGCCTCCTTCGACTGCGTCGTCTTCGGCGCCACGGGAGACCTCACCACCCGCAAGCTCCTGCCGGCCCTCTACTACCGCTACAAGGACGGACAGATCCCGCCGACGAGCCGCATCATCGGCGCCTCGCGCTCCGAGATCACCGCGGACGCCTTCCGGGAGCGGGCGCGCGACGCCCTCAAGCGCTTCGTGCCGGGCCACGACCTCACCGAGGAGGCGCTCGCCGCCTTCATCGACCATCTCGACTACGTCGCGGTCGACGGCGCGGGCGAGGACGGCTGGGAGGCGCTCGCGGAGAAGCTCGCCGAGCGGCCGGACCAGGTGCGGCCCTACTACCTCGCCACCTCGCCCGACCTCTACGGCGCGATCTGCCGGAATCTCGCGCGTCACGGGCTGATCGGCGCGAAGAGCCGCGTCGTGCTCGAGAAGCCGATCGGCAAGGACCTGAAATCGGCCCGCGCCATCAACGACGCGGTGGGCGAGGTCTTCCCCGAGGAGCAGATCTTCCGCATCGACCACTATCTCGGCAAGGAGACGGTCCAGAACCTGCTGGCCCTGCGCTTCGCCAACACCATCTTCGAGCGGCTCTGGACGGCGGACGTGATCGACCACGTCCAGATCACGGTCGGCGAGACGGTCGGGGTCGAGGGGCGCGCGGGCTACTACGACACGTCGGGCGCGCTGCGCGACATGGTGCAGAACCACCTGCTGCAGCTCCTCTGCCTCACCGCGATGGAGAGCCCGCTCAACCTCGACGCGAACTCGGTGCGCGACGAGAAGCTGAAGGTGCTGCGTGCCCTGAAACCCATCACGCCCAACGACGTGCAGCACGTGACGGTGCGCGGCCAGTACGCGGCGGGCGCCGTCGATGGCAGGCCGGTGGAGGGCTACCTCACCGATCTCGGCCCCGGCTCGCAGAGCCGCACCGAGACCTTCGTGGCGCTCAAGCTCGAGGTCCAGTCCTGGCGCTGGGCCGGCGTGCCCTTCTACCTGCGCACCGGCAAGCGCCTGCCGCAGAAGATGTCCGAGATCGTCGTGCAGTTCCGCGCCTCGCCCTTCTCGATCTTCCCGGAGGAATCCTTCGGGCGCGAGCCGAACCGCCTCGTGATCCGCCTTCAGCCGAAGGAGGGCATGAAGCTCGAGGTGATGACGAAGGACCCGGGCCCCGGCGGCATGCGGCTGCGGCCCACGAATCTCGACATCTCCTTCGAGGAGACCTTCAAGCAGCGCTACCCGGACGCCTACGAGCGCCTGCTGATGGACGTGGTGCGGGGCAACCCGACCCTGTTCATGCGCCGCGACGAGGTCGAGGTCGCCTGGGCCTGGGCCGATTCGCTCCTCAAGGCCTGGGCCGACCGCCCGGAGGCCCCGCGCCCCTACCCGGCCGGCAGCTGGGGGCCGACCGCCGCCATCGCGCTGATCGAGCGCGACGGGCGCACCTGGCACGAGGACCTGCGCTGAGGGCTCGACGCCGATGAGGCAGGAGCCCGGGCCTCGCGCCCCGGGCTCCACCCGACGACCCTCCGGTATGCCGAGGGCCGCCCCCCGACCCTACCGACCGGTGGTCGAGGTCGATTCCACCGGCTTCTTGCCGGGCGCGTGCGCCCCGGCCCCGGGGGCGCCCGCGTTCCCGGTCAGAGCGGGTCCTGCGCGACGAGCGCGAAGGTGAGGAGATCGACCGAGGCCGCCCCGCCCCGCAGCAGGGCACGCGCGGCGGCGTTGGCGGTGGCGCCCGTCGTGGCGACGTCGTCGATCAGGAGCACGCGCCGGCCGGCGAGGCGCGGGCGCGCGGCCGGCGGCACCCGGAAGGCGCCCTGCAGGTTCGTGGCCCGCCCCGCGCGGCTGAGGCCCACCTGCGGGCGGGTCGCCCTGACGCGCGCGAGCGCCGCGGGCTCGTAGGGCAGGCCGGCGGCGCGCGCGATCGGCCGGGCGAGGAGCGCGGCCTGGTTGAAACGGCGGCGCCAGAGGCGCCAGCGGTGGAGCGGCACCGGCACCACGCACTCGGCCCGCGCGACGAGCTCCCGCCCGCTCGCCATCATCATGCGGGCCATCGGCACCGCGAGATCGAGCCGGTCCTCGTATTTGAGGCGCTGGACGAGGCCGCGCGCCGCCCCGTCGTAGAGGGCCACCGCCCGCGCCTGCCCGAAGACCGGCGGCTCCGCGATGGCGCGCGGCGACAGGATCGGGCCGATGCCGAGATCGAGGGCGAAGGGGGTGCCGTAGCGGGGGCAGACCGGCGCCTCGATCAGCCGCAGCGCGGCCCAGCAGGCGGGGCAGAGCGCGCCGGGATCGGCGGTGGCGGCGCCGCACCCGGCGCAGGTCGGCGGGTAGACGAGGCCGAGCGCGCCGCGCAGAAGTGCGCGGAGGGCGGGCACCGCTGCCGGGAACGGTGCCCGCATGCAACCTCAGTGGGTGATCTGCTGGGATTGCCGCGTCGGCCGCTCGTCGCGGGCCTGCTTGTTGGCCCGGTGGCGGCCGATCGCGCAGCCGGCCGCAGCGCCGAGCACGCCGTGGCCCGCCATGTGGCCGGCGACGCCGCCGACGATCGCGCCCTTGATGCAGCCCTTCGCCTCGGCGGTCGCGCTGTAGGTGAGGGCGGTGAGAACCATCGCGGTTCCGACGAGACTCTGCTTCATGGCTGGATACTCCCGGTGGGGTGGAGCGGGAAACGGCGATCCGGCTTCGCCGTTCCGGGCTCTCGCAAGCGTGATCATCGATGCGGGGCGAAACCGCCGCGCCGGCGCCGATAAGCCGGCCCGCCTCCGCGCCTGTCCGGGGCGCGCGATGGTTCCGACGCGCGCGATGGTTCCGCGCCGCCCGCGCATCACGACCGGCCCGGCGATGCGTTCGCGAGGCTGGCCTCCGCGCCGGCCGCGCGCCATCTTGGGCCCCCGATGGATTCACCGCTTCCCCTGTTCGACACGGCGCTCGCCCGCCGCCGGCTCGCCCGCGCGCGGGCCGCGGGCTACGCCGATTTCCTGGTCCGGCGCCTCGTCGAGGATCTCGACGACCGGCTCGGGGCCGTGCTGCGGCGCTTTGCCCGGGCGCTCGACCTCGCGACCCCGATCCCCGCCGCCGCCGAGCGGCTGCGCGCGGGCGGGCGCGCCGACCTCGTCCTGCGCCTCGCGCCCGTGCCGGAGGCGGGCGGGGGCTTGCGCGCGGTCGGCGACCCGGAGGCGCTGCCGATCGCGCCGGGGAGCCTCGACCTCGCGGTCTCGCTGCTCGCGCTCCAGCACGTGAACGACCTGCCGGGCGCCCTGGTGCAGCTGCGCCGCGCGCTCCGGCCGGACGGGCTCTTCCTCGGCTGCCTGCTCGGCGGCCGCACCCTGACCGAGCTGCGCCAGAGCTTCGGCGCCGCCGAGAGCGAGGTGGAGGGCGGGGTGAGCCCGCGCGTCGCGCCCTTCGCGGAGGTGCGCGAGATCGGCGGCCTGCTGCAGCGGGCCGGCTTCGCCCTGCCGGTCACCGACACCGACATCGTGACCGTGCGCTACCCGGACCCGTTCGCGCTGATGCGCGACCTGCGGGCGATGGGCCTGACGAACGCCCTGCGGGAGCGCCGCCGCACGCCTCTTCGCCGGGCGACCCTGCTGCGCGCCGCCGAGATCTACGCGGAGCGCTTCGCGGACCCGGACGGGCGCCTGCGCGCGAGCTTCGAGATCCTGTGGCTCTCCGGCTGGGCGCCGCACGAGAGCCAGCAGAAGCCGCTGAGGCCCGGCTCGGCCCAGGCGCGGCTCGCCGACGCGCTGAACACCCAGGAGATCTCGCCGCTCCCGCCGGGAGGCCGGGCGGACCCGACCGACAGGAGCCCGCGATGAGAGAGCCCGGCCCCGATCACCCGATCGCGATCACCCGCCATACGAGCCGCGTGCGCGTGAGCCTGAACGGCGTGGTGGTGGCGGACACGCAGGCCGCGCTGAGGCTCGCGGAGGCGAGCTACCTGCCGGTGCTCTACATCCCCCGGCAGGATGCCCGCTTCGACCTCTTCGCCCGGAGCACCCGTACCAGCCACTGCCCCTACAAGGGCCGCGCGAGCTACTACGATCTCGCGGTCGAGGGCACGCAGCGCGCGAACGCGGCCTGGAGCTACGAGGATCCCTTCCCGGCGGTCGCGGCCATCCGGGACCACCTCGCCTTCTATCCCGACAAGGTCGATGCGATCGAGGAGGTCTGATCCGCCGGCCGCTCGGTCCCTTCGGTTCGGCGCCAGCCTTCCCGCCCTCGACCTCATCCTGAGGCGCCGCAGCGAAGCGGAGCCTCGAAGGAGGCTTTCCGGGATCTCCGCGGCATCTGGAGCCCTCCTTCGCGGCCGCTGACGCGGCGCCTCAGGATCAGGTCGAGGGTTTGGAGCGCTGACCCGCACCGAAGGGATCACGCGGACTCGGCACGATACGCCGGCCGTCTGATCGAAGCGGCCGGCCTATCGGCAAGCCCGCGCGGCGCGTGACGCGAAGGCGATGTCCGCCATCGCGGAGCGATCGATCGGACATCGTATGATGCCCGCCCCGGGGCAAGCCCGGCAGCGGCCCTCCGAACGCCGCGCGGAAGGCGGCTCAGCGGCTCGCCGCGCCCGACTTGTCGAGGTCCTGCGCCATCTGGAGATGGTGGGCGAGCGCCGGCTCGGTCTTGCCGGCCCAGGCCTTCAGGTCGGCATTGTCGCCGCCCTTGGCGTAGCGCTGGAACAGGTCCACGGCGTCCTTGTGCGCCTTAACCTGATCGCTGTGGTACTGCTTGGTGAAGTCGGCGCCCTGAAGGCCCTTCAGCTTGTCGAGCTTGCCCTGGTGCGTCCCGTCGAGCTCCGTCGGCAGGCCGGCCTGCACCTTGCCGCCCTGGACCATGCCCTTCATCTCGCCGGACGTCTTCTGATGGTCGGTGATCATCTGCTTGGCGAAGGTCTTGGTCGCGTCGTCGCCGCGCTCGGAGGCGAGCTGGCTCGACTGGATCTCGAACATGTCGCTGACCGCGGCCTCCTTGACGAAATCCGCCGTCGAGGGGCTCGCGCCGACCAGCGTGTTGAGGCCGCTCTTCTCGCTCAGGGATTGCGCCAGCGCGGGCGTCGCCGCGAGAAGGCATGCTGCAACGATAGCGTGTTTTTTCATCGTCGTTTCCCTCCGAAGTTGATCGGAAGGACAAGGCATTTCCCGTGAGCGGGTTCCGCGGCGGGCTCCGCAGCGGCTGCCATCGGCGCGGCCCCGGCGCGAACATGGCGGCGGAGGCCGGCCAGCAGGCGGCCCTGTCATGAAATCTCACGAAGCCGTCGACGGATAGGGCCATCGTCAAGATCAGCCTCGCACGGCTTCCTCTTGGCAGTCTCGACTGGCTGTCTCCGCTTGGCAGTCTCCGCTTGGCGGTCTTCGCTAAACCAGCAGGGCGAACAGGTCCGTCTCCGTCGCCTCCGGGTTCGCGCCCGCCGCGGTGTAGACTTCCCACTGCAACCCGGTGCGCGCGCGTCCCTCGCAGCCGGCGAAGAGGCGCTCCCAGGCAGCCGGCAGGCCCGCGTAGGAGCCGGTCAGCTTCAGATGCGCCGCCTGACCGGCCGGCAGCGTGAGCAGGCTGACCTCGCCGGTCGCCGCGATCGGCCGGGGGACGAACAGACCGGGGGCGTAGTCGACGAGCCCGCCGTCGACCGGGCGCCAGACCGTCAGCGGCGGGCCGTCGGGCACGACGTCGGCGGCGCCCAGCGCCGCCTCCAGCAGCGGCCGCGCCCGTCGTTGCGCGTCGCCCATCTCGGCGTACCTGACGCGCCGGCGCACCACGGCCGCGAGGCGCGGCGCCACGTCGACGATCCTGACCGGGCTCATGGAGGCGCTCGTCGCGATCATGCGCCGGCTCCGGCCGCTTTGTCGCCCGGCCCGCTATCGATCATCCAGGGCACGCCGAAGCGGTCGACCAGCATGCCGAAGCGCTCGCTCCAGAAGGTCGGCTGCAAGGCCATCGTGACCTCGCCGCCCTCGGCGAGGGCCGCAAAGACGCGCTCGGCTTCCGCGACGCCGCTGGCCGCGACCTGGACGCAGAAGCCGCCCATGGGCTTGCCCCGGCCGGGCGGGGCATCGGAGCCCATCAGCTTGCGGTCACCGAGTTCGAGGCAGGCATGCATGATCTTGTCGTGCCACTCGGGCGGCACGTGGCAGGCGGAAGGCGTGCCGGCATGCTTGAGCATGTGCGTGATCTCGCCCCCCAGGATGCGCTGGTAGGCGCGGAACGCCTCCTCGCACCGACCGGACAGGAACAGGTACTGGTTCAGGTGCATGGGCGATCTCCTGCTGCGTGAAAGTACTCTTCGAGGCGGTCGAGCGTGCTGCTCCAGCCGTAGGCGTGACCGCCGGCGCTGCGCTCGCTGGCGAGGCCTTCCTGCGTCAGGGTCAGGCGGGTACGCCCGCCGGCCAAGCGCTCGAACCGGACGGTCACGATCGTCTCGACGCCCGGCCCGTCCTCGTGGTTGGTCCCCTCCCAGCGGAAGGTGAAGCGCAGCAGGTGCGGCGGATCGACGTCGAGATAGCGCCCGGATTGCCAGAGCTCGTCGCTGCCATCGCGTGCGGTCAGGCAGGCGCGCCAAGCGCCGCCGACCTGCAGGACGGCCTCGACCCGCGTGGCCGGCCATTCGACCGGGCCGAGCCAGCGAACCATCTCCTCCGGGCGCGCCCAGGCCTGCCACACGCGCTCCGGCGCCGCCGCGAATTCGCGCTCGACCACGAGCCGCGGACGGCCTGACAGCACCGGAGTGAGAGCGCTGACGGCACGCGGCGCCGTCATGGCGCGTCCGCCCGCTCGGCCGTCTCCGCGAGATGGGCGGCCAGACGGTCGAAGCTGCCCTCCCAGTGCCGGCGGCAGGCGTCGATCCAATTCTGCACGTCCGCGAACGCCTCGGGCTGGAGGCGCACGGGCCGTATCGCGGAGCGCTCTCCACGCGCGATCAGCCCGGCATGCTCCAACACCTTGAGGTGCTTGGCGACGCCGGGGGTGGTCATCGCGAGGGGACGGGCCAGGTCGCTGAGTGTCGTCTCGCCGAGCGCGAGCCGCCCGAGGATGGCCCTGCGGGTCGGGTCGGCGAGGGCGGCGAACTTGGCGCTGAGGAGATCCTGCATCGACTAAACCAGATAGCTAATTTACTGGTTGGTTTAATCGTACTCGCACGGCGCCGTCAAGCTGCCATCGGTCACCTCCGGAAAGTGGCCATGTCCCTCGCATTAGCCCGAGTCCGCGCGACCCTTCGGTGTGGGTAGGGGCTCTCAACCCTCGAGCTCATCCCACCCTCACCCTCATCCTGAGGCGCCGCGTCAGCGGCCTCGAAGGAGGGATCCAGCGGCCCTCGCGCTCCCTGGAGCCCTCCTCCGAGGCCTCCGCTGCGCTGCGGCGCCTCAGGATGAGGGGGAAGGTGGGCGACGGGCTGCTGCCCCCGGACCGGTCGGGCGCGAACGGAATGAGGGCGCTCTTCGCCGAAGTGGATGCCGGTTCGGCATCAACGAGTGGGTCAAAACAGGACCCAGCGGGGTCGGGCCACCGCTCAGATGGGCGCCGAAATGAGCCTGCAGATTCCGGCCTACAACATGAAGCGGATGATCCAGATCTTCGGGGTCGAACAGCTGCTCACGGCGATTCGAGCCTGAGCATCACGCGCTCGCCTACCCGCAAGACCTGCCTGTAGCCCGCAGAGACGAGAGCCATGTTCTCACACGGCCTCGGCGGGAAGCGGTCCCCGGCGGCGGGTGCCCGGTGTCGGATCCTGACCGCTAGCCCCCGGCGACCAGGCTCCAGAAGCCGGACTTGCGGCCGTGCGCCCGGCGCAGCCCCTCGCGATAGGCGGCCGGGTCGGGGTCGAGGCTGCCGCCTTCGAGGCGGTTCGAGAGCCCGTCGAGCAGCGCGAGGTAGCGCGCGGCGTGCGCGTAGGCGTGGCCGCGCCCGTGTTCCAGGATGTCGTCGATCAGGAGGCGGTAGAGAAAGGCGGCTTCCCGCGGGTGGGCCTCCTCCAGGGCCTCGGCGGCGGGGGCCAGCACCTCGTAGCGCGAACCCTCCCAATCCGCGCGGCGGTCGCGCACGAGACGGGCGGCGGCGTCGAGGTTCGGCCAGTTGATCAGGAAGGTCAGCGCCCGGTAGGGCTGCGGATGGGCTAAGGCATGCGCGAAGGCGCGCTCCAGCGCCTCGTCGTCCTCGAAATCCGGGAGCTTGGCGAGGTGGTCGCGCAGCATCTCCCGGTCGAGGGTCTCCTCGAAGCGCCGCCAGCGCAGGGCCTGCGCCTCGTCCCGCCGCCCGAGCGCGTCGAGGGCACGGATCTCGAGCGCGACGCTCGTCCGCTCCGCATTCCCCGGCGCCGGCGCTCCCGCGATCAGATCCGCGCGGGTCAGCGTGCGGCCCCGCCCCGGCGGCCGCCGGAGCCAGTCGAGGGCCTCCGCGGCGCGGCCCGCCCCGAGCAGCCGCTCGCCCAGAGCGGCACGGTCCGGCTGATCGGGCGCGATCTCGGCTTCGAGCCGGATGAAGCCGTCGACGTCGCCGCGCCGGTCCGCCAGATCCTGGCGCAGCCGCAGCAGGCCGGTCCGCGCGGAGCGGCTCTGCCAGTCCCGCGGGGCGGCCGGATCCCGCGGCGGCGGCAGCGCCGCGGCGGCGCCCGCGAGCGCCGCGTCGAGGGCGCCGAGCGCGGCCTCGGGCAGGCGGGGGATCAGGTCCGCGAGCAGCACGCCGAAGAGGCCGTCGGGCCGGCGCGCGAGCCGCGGCACGAGCGAGAGGGCGAAGCGCTCGGCCGCCTCCGCCGGAAGCGCGGCCGCGATCTCGACCGCGGCGTCCGCCGCGCGCTCGTAGACGCCCTCCGTCAACCCGAGGCTGTCGTCCACCCGCTCCAGGACGGAATCGGCGCCGGAGAGGAAGCGCGCGAGCCGGTCGAGCGCCGCGGCCGGGTCGAGGGGGCGCAGTTCGTTGAGGATGACCGAGACGGTGGCGTTGAGGTCGGCCGTGAAGGCGCGCCGCTTCTGCCAGTCGATGTAGCCGCGCGCGCCCTCGAGCGCGGTGAGGCGCCGGTCGACGATCGCCGCGACGGCGTCCGGCCCCTGCAGGGCGGCGAGCGCCGCGCTGACGAGCTTCTTGAAGGCGGGGTTGCGGGCGGTCTCGCCGAGGATCAGGCCGATCAGCCGGTCCGGCCCGAGCGCCGCCAGGGTCTCGGCCGAGGGCGTGGTGCGGCGCGTCCCCTTGCGCTTCGGCGCCGGCTCCGGTGCCTCGGGAACCGGGTCCTGGCGAGCCGATGCCCTACGCGCCATTCCGGGTCTCCCTCGCCGCCCCGCGGCCGGAGCGGCGCCGCGGGCCGCCGAGCCTCGGCGCGGGCGGGCGCCGCGTCAACGCCGGACCGACCTCAGTCCTCGACCTTCGCGTTCGGGCGATCGTTGCCCCGGGCGGTCTCGTCGTGCCAGGCGCCCTGGGCGTCCTGGTAGCGGATGCCCTCGGTGGAGCCCGGCACCCGCTGCTCGGCCGCGGCCGCCCGGGCCGCGCGCAACGCCGCATCGTGGCTCGGGAAGGTCTCGGAGAAGACGTCGCCCACCTTGTAGGCGAAGCCGCCGTCATGCTCGACGATGCGGTAGGTGACCTCGGTCATGGTGGCTCCTCGCGGCTGGCCGGCCTCCGTGGAGCGCCAACACGCGGGCCGGCGTCCCCGTTCCTCCGGCCCCGCCCTCAGTGCCGGGTCGGCGCAAGCGCCCCGAGCCGCGCCACCGCCGCCTCGCAGCCCGCGATCAGCGAGCCGCGGACATCGTCGGCCGCGTAGCCGACGCGATCGGGGAACGCCATCAGGTGGGTCGCGCCGTCGCCGTCGCGGCGGATGCGGGCGACCCAGCCCTCGGGCGTGCGCTCGAAGCGCACCTCGAAGGTGACGCCGTCCTGCTCGAACCGGTGCGGTTCCATCCCATTCCCCTGTCGGTTCGCCCCGGCGCAGCCTGTGGGCCGGGATCCGCTGCTCCATCTGGTATGCGGTCGGACGCGGCGGAAGGGCTTCCCGGCCGCCGTGCGGCCAGGGCCACGGAATTTCATGATTTGTTCAACGAGGCGCGCCACGCGCGTCCGCCTCGCCCTCGCGGCCAGCCTGCTCGGCGCGGTGACGCGCCGGGGCCGCTAGGCCCTGTCGAGTTCCGCCGCGATGGCGCTGATCACCCGCGGATCGGTCGGCTCGACCTGCGTGGCGAAGGCGCTCGCCAGCGTCCCGTCGCGCGCGACGAGGTATTTGTGGAAGTTCCAACGCGGCGTCTCGCCCGGCTTCTCGGCCGCCGCCCACTGATAGAACGGGTGGGCGCCCGGCATCCTCACCCGGGTCTTGGCGGTCATCGGGAAGGTGACGCCGTGGTTCTTGCGGGCGGCCTCGACGATGGCCGCGCCGTCGAGGGGCTCCTGGTTGCCGAAATCCGGGGACGGCACGCCGATCACCGTCAGGCCGCGGTCCTGGAAGCGGGTCCACAGGGTCTGCATCCCGGCAAGCTGGCCGGCGAAGCCGCAGGCCGTAGCGGTGTTGACGACGAGGATCGGTTTGCCGGCAAATTCGCTGAGCGGCAGGGTGCCGCCCTCCGGCCGGTCGAACGCGAAGGTGCTCGCCCTGGCGTCGGCGAGGCCCACCGCTCGGGCAGGGCTCGCCATGAGGCTGCCCAGGAGGATCACGGCTTCGCGACGGCGCATGAGCATGGCATTCGGCTCCCGGCAGATCCATTCGGATTCTAGCCGGCTTGCGCCCCGCGTCCATGCGACCGATGGGAACCTTTGGCTGGCCTTGGCTTTGTGCGGGTGCACAATCCCGGCCCGATCGTCCGACTTCCGAAAGTTCATCCCATGCGCAGCCTGCTCGTCGCGACAGCCCTCCTCACGACTGGCGCGACCGCCGCCTTCGCCCAAGCCCAGGACGCGGCTCAGCCGCCGACGACGCAGCCGGCGCCCGCCGAGAAGGCCGCGCCGGCTCCCGACGCCGCGCCGGCTCCGGCCAAGCCCGCGACGCTCGCCGACGACCTGCGCCCGACCTTCGTGACCCAGTCTCCGAGCGACATGGTGGCCTCGAAGCTGATCGGCCTGACCATCCAGAACGCGGCGAACGAGACCATCGGCGAGATCGCCGACGTGGTGCTCGATGAGGGAGCCAAGGTGAAGTCCTGGGTCGTCGGCGTCGGGGGCTTCCTGGGTATCGGCACGAAGTACGTCGCCATCGACCCGAGCGCGATGAAGATCGTCCGCACCGACGCCAAGACGCTCAAGGCGACGATCAACACCGACAAGGACCAGCTGCGCGCCGCACCCGAATACGTCTATCTCGGCAAGGAGAAGGCGGGGGAGAAGAAGTAGGGCGGCGGGCTCAGCCGCGGCTCGCCAGGGCCTCGCGCACGGTGCTCGCGAGCGCGCCGTCGCGCGCGTGCTGGGAGACCAGCAGCGCGTCGGGCACGAGTTCCGCCGCCTCGGCCTCCGCTAGGTCGCTCGCCAGGACGATGCGCAGGCCCGGCCGGAGCGCGCGCGCCTCGACGGCGAGCTGCGAGCAGCACAATTCGCCCTCGAGAGAGACATCCGCCACCAGCACGTCGACAGGCAGGCCGAGAACAAGGACCGTGAGGGCGTCGACGCCGCAATCGCAGGCCGTGGCACTGTAGCCGGCCCGGCGGATCTGCCCCGCGATCTCGTCGCGCCATTGCTTCTGGCGGCCAGCGATGAGGACCTGAACGCCGTAGGCACCCCCCTGGGACGCGGCCGGGTTCATGATTGCGGATCCGACTTCAGGACGCGACATCCCGCCCTCGACTTCGCGTTCGCATTGCATCGCAGCATGCTATTCTGGACACGAGAGGCGTTTCAAGCCCTCTGCCGCAATCGCGCCGCAATGGTGAACCGGCTGCCCGCGAAACGGGCAGTTCCGCCCCTCCATCCTGCGGTTGACGCGGGGCCTCGGCACGGGGCAACACGGCCGCGCCGCCGGACCGACGGCGGAGAGCCGGAGCCGTGGAACCGATGTCGTCCGCCAAGTCGCCCCCTGTCTCGCCGCTCGCCCCCGAATCAGTGCCGGATCTGCCGCCGGTTCGCGGCGTGCATCTCGCGACCGCCCAGGCCGGCATCCGCTATTCCGGGCGCACCGATGTGCTCTTCGCGGGCCTTGCCGAGGGCACGCGGGCGGCCGGCGTGTTCACCCGCTCGAGATGTCCGTCCGCCCCGGTCGATTGGTGCCGCGAGGCCCTGGGCGGCGGTTCGGCCCGGGCGCTCGTGGTCAATTCGGGCAATGCCAACGCCTTCACGGGCCTGAAGGGTCGCGAGGCCGTGGCGCTCACCGCGCGCATCGCCGCGCAGGCCGCGGGCTGCCGCGAGGACGAGATCTTCATCGCCTCGACGGGCGTGATCGGCGAGCCGCTCGATGCCACGAAGTTCGACGGCGTCCTGGCCGAGTGCGCGGCGCGCGCCGAGGACGGCTCCGCCGCCTGGAGCGCGGCCGCGCGCGCCATCATGACCACCGACACCTTCCCGAAGCTCGCGACCCGCACGGCCGAGATCGCGGGCACGCGGGTCACGATCAACGGCATCGCCAAGGGAGCCGGCATGATCGCCCCCGACATGGCGACGATGCTGGCCTTCGTCTTCACCGACGCGGCCCTGCCGCAGCCCGTGCTGCAGACGCTGCTCGCCGAAGGCACGGGCAAGAGCTTCAACTGTGTCACGGTCGACGGCGACACCTCGACCTCTGACACCCTGATGCTGTTCGCGACCGGCGCGGCAGGCAACGCGCCTGTCACGGACGCCGCCGATTCGCGGCTCGCGGGCCTCCGGGCGGCCCTCGACGAGCTCCTGGTCGAGCTGGCGCAACTCGTCGCCCGGGACGGCGAGGGCGCACGCAAGTTCGTCACCGTGGAGGTCGGCGGCGCCGAGAGCGACGCCTCGGCCCGCCGCATCGCGCTGTCGATCGCCAACTCGCCGCTCGTGAAGACCGCGGTCGCGGGCGAGGACGCGAACTGGGGCCGCGTCGTCATGGCTGTCGGCAAGGCCGGCGAGCCCGCCGACCGCGACCGACTCGCGATCTGGTTCGGCGACGTGCGGGTGGCGGTCGCGGGCGCCCGCGATCCCGACTACAGCGAGGCGGCGGCGAGCGCCGTGATGCGCGAGCCGAACGTGACGGTGCGGGTCGATCTCGGCCTCGGCCAGGGCAGGGCCCGTGTCTGGACCTGCGACCTGACCAAGGGCTACGTCGAGATCAACGGCGATTATCGCTCGTGAGGCTGCCCTGCCTGCGCCTGTCCGGGGTGCTCCTTCTCGCTTGTGCCGCTGGCCCGACCCGCGCCGAGGACGCGCCGGCCCTCGCCGACGGCCTGATCCAGGTGGTTGGCCGGGCGCGCAGCGAGACCGCGCCCGATTTCGCGAGCGTCGAGATCGGCATCGAGGCGCGGGGGGCCACCCCGGCCGCCGCGCTCGATGCCACCAGCGAGGCCGCGCGCAAGGTGATCGCGCTCGCCGCCGGTTTCGGGGTGGGCGAGGCCGATATCGGCACGACGGCCGTGACGCTTGAGCCGGTCACGCGCACGGTCCGCCAGCCGGACGGCAGCGTCACCGAGCGGCAGGATGGCTACCGCGCCGCCAACCGGGTGAGCCTGCGCCTTGCCGATATGGGCCGCCTCGGCGAGCTGATGCGCCGGGCGCTTGATGCCGGCGCGAACCGAATCGAGGGCGTCGCCTTCGGCCTGAAGGATCCGGAGGCTGCCGAATCCGCGGTGCGGGTCGCCGCCATGAAGGATGCCAGCGCGCAGGCCGCCCGGCTCGCCGAGGCGGCGGGCGTCAGGCTCGGGCGCGTTGTCTCGATCCAGTCGCCGCCCCGGATTGCGATCCCGCCGGTGCTGATGGCGGCCGCCGCGCCCATGCGGGCGAAGGGCCGCGGGGGGGTGCCGGTCCCGCTCGTCGCCGGCACGATCGGGGCGAGCGCGGAGGTCGCTGCGACCTTCGCGATCGCGCCGTGAGCGCGCCGCTTCGCCTCCTGCTCGTGGTCGCGGTGGCCCTCGTCGACCTGGACGGCCGTGTCCTCCTGGCCCAGCGCCCGCCCAGCAAGCAGCTCGCCGGCCTGTGGGAGTTCCCGGGCGGCAAGGTCGAGCCCGGGGAGCGCCCGGAGGCGACGCTCATCCGCGAACTCGCCGAGGAACTCGGCATCGTCGTGGAGGAGGCCTGTCTCGCGCCGCTCACCTTCGCGAGCCACGCCTATCCGGATTTCCACCTGCTGATGCCGCTCTACGTCTGCCGGCGCTGGGAGGGTGCGCCGCGTTCGCTCGAAGGCCAGGCGCTGCGATGGGTGCGCGCCGGCGCCCTGCGCGACATGCCGATGCCACCCGCCGACGCGCCGCTGATCCCCTTCCTGATCGACCTGCTGGGGCCCTAAGGGGACGCCGCCCGCCGGCCGAGGGCCGGGATGTCGCGGGCCTCGATGACGCGGATCAGGCCGCCCCGTTTGGCGAGCCGCAGCATCGCGCGGGCAAGCTCTCCCGTATCCGTGACGTAGGCCGGAAGGGCGCGCTGGATCAGCGGCAGAACGGGCCCGAGAACGCGGTAGAGCCGATCGACGTAGGGCGTGCGCGAGCGGATCCCGTGAAGCGGCCGGATGCCGGCCGGGCGCACCGCGTAGACCCGCCGGAAGGGCAGGCGGAACAGGTCGTTCTCGGTCCGCCCGCGCACCCGCGCCCACATCACGCGGCCGTGTTCGGTCTCGTCGCTGCCGGCGGCCGAGACGTAGACGAAGACCATGCCGGGATCGGCCCGCGCGAGCGTGCGGGCGACCGCCAGGGTGATGCCGTGGGTGACGTCGGCGTACTGCGCCTCGCTCAGGCCCACCGACGAGATCCCGAGGCAGAACAGGCAGGCATCGTAGCCGTCGAGGTCCCCCTCGATGTCCGACAGGTCGAGCAGGTCCGCCCGGACGATCTCGCGCAGCTTCGGGTGCCGCTCGCCCGTCTCCCGGCGCCCGATCGCGAGGATTGCCTCGACGTCCGGGTCACCGAGGGCCTCGCGCAGCGCGCCCTGGCCGATCATGCCGGTGGCGCCGAACAGGATGAGCTTCATGGGAATCCCCGGGCTCCGCCGTGATCGGGCGGTGGCGGGGGGGCGATCAGGGCTGTCCGCCGAGCCGGGCCCCGCTCCCTACTCGGCCGCCTCCATATGGGATTCCGGATCGGGAATCGGGAAGGTGCAGGTCACCCGGGTGCCGATGCCCGGCGCCGTCTCAAGGGAGACGCGGCCGCCGTGAAGCTCCACGAAGGAGCGAACGATCGACAGGCCGAGGCCGACGCCGCGGTGGCGGGTGCCCAGCGTGTGGCTCTCGAAGCGGTCGAACACCCGGGCGGCCACCTCGGGCGGCATGCCGCGGCCCTCGTCCCGCACGCTCAGGACGAGCTCGGTCGGGCTGCGCTGCGCCTGCACGGCGATGCGCTGGCCGGCGCTCGAGAAGCCGACCGCATTCGACAGGAGGTTGAACAGGATCTGGCGCACGCGCTTGCCGTCCGCCACCACGCTGCCGATGTCGGCCGGCACGTCGAGGTCGAGGCTGACCGTCGATTCGGCCAGACGATCCTCGATGCCGCGGGCGGCCGCCTCGATGGTCGCCCGAACGTCCACGGTCTCGCGCTGGAGCTCCAGCGAGCCGGCGTCGATCGAGGCGAGATCGAGGATGTCGTTGATGATGACGAGGAGCGAGCCCGACGAGCGCAGGATGTGGTCGGAATATTCCCGCTGGCGCTCGTTCAGGGCGCCCACGGTCTCGTCGCCGAGGAGCTGGGTGAAGCCGATGATGTTGGTGAGCGGCGAGCGCAGCTCGTAGGAGACGTGGTGCACGAAGGTGTCGCGCAGCTGCGCGGCGCGCTCGAGCGCCTCGTTCTTCTCGGTGAGCGCCCGCTCCACGTTCACGCTCGCGGTGACGTCGATGAGCGTGATCAGGGTGGCACCCTCCGGCAGCGGCTGGGCGGCACAGTCGAGCACCGTGCCGTCGACCACTTCGAGGCGGCGGGCGAGGCCGGAGCGGGATTCGAGGCCCACCACCGCGTCGCGGATGTCCAGCCAAGGCTCCTCCGCCGGGGCGAGGCTCCGGCAGGCCTCGATCACCGCGTCGATGCGGGGGCGGGCCTCGAGGGTCGCCGGATCGAGCCGCCAGACGGTCGCGAAGGCGCGGTTGGCGAAGGTGAGGCGCCCGTCCGCCGCGAACACGGCGACCGGCTCCTTGAGGGTGTCCAGGGTCTCGGCCTGGACCTGCATCAGGGCGTTGTAGCGGGATTCGAGCTTCATCCGGTCCGAGACGTCGTCGAACAGGTAGGTCAGGCCGCCCTGCGGGTTCGGATCGGCGACGACGCGCAGCGTCCGCCCGTCCGGCAGGTACCACCAGGTCTCGTTGGCCTCCGCGGCCCGATAGGCGGCGAGCACGCCCTGCTTCCAGGACTTGAAGTCGGCCTGCTCGGGGAGCTTCCGCTGCGAGCGCAGGTAGTCGAGGATCTCGCCGTCGAGGGGGCGGCCGTCGAGGAAGGCGGCGTCGAGATCCCAGAGCTGGCGATAGGCGGCGTTGTGGAAGATCAGGCGCTGGCGGGCGTCGAAGATCGCGACCGCGGTCGGCAGCTGGTCGAGGGTGCGCACGTTCGCGTCCATCTGGCGCTGCAGGTCGGCGCGCACGCTCTCGAGCTCGGAGACGTCGACCGCGATGCCGACGCGGCCGCTCTCAAGGCCCGTCTCGGTGACGTCGAGGATGCGCCGGCCCCCAGCCACGACCGCCGAGAGGCGCAACGCCTGGCGGGCGCCCGGGCCGGGGCGGCGCCCGCCATCCTCGCGCGCGATGAACTCGCGGGCCTGCCGGTCGAGGAGCTCGACGCCCGCTTCGAGGGCCGCCTCGCGGGAGCGGGCCTCGACGGCTGCGACGTAGGCCGTGTTGACCCAGGCGAGGCCGCCGTCGCGGTTGCGCTGCCAGACGGGCTGGGGGATCGCGTCGAGGAGGCCGGCGAGGGCAGCGAGGCCGCGGCGGGCCTCGTCGAGCGTCTCGCGCAACTCGATCAGCTCGCGCCGCTCCTCCGTCGTCTCGCGCAGGCGCAACAGGGCGCGCCCGGCCACGGCCTGACCCTGAGCGTCGATGCTGCGGCCGGACTGGCTGCGCAGGTTCAGGCGGAAGCCCGCGCCGCGCACCCGCAGGGTCTCCACGGCCGCCTCGAGCGCGGCGGCGTCCGACGGGAGCAGCCACGACCCGAAGGCGAGGATCCGCCGCGCGGTGCTCGCCGCCGAGCGGACGCCGTCGAAGGCGAGGCTCACGTCGCCCTCGATCACGGGCTCGCCCCGGCCCGCCCAGGTCACGATGACTTGGCGCTCGGCGTTCAAGAGCATCTCGGCCCGGTCGTGCGCGCCGCGCAGGGCCCCGAGGGCCGCGGCCTGCTCGCGCTCGCGCCGGGTCCAGCGCGAGCGCTCGTGCAGGTGCATGAGCGAGAGGATCGTGGCGAAGACCGTGAGGCCGATCAGGATCGCGAGGCCGGCGAGATTGTGGGTGTGCAGGCCGCCCGCCAGGAGGGAGGAATCCGCGGGCGCGGCGGCCAGCACCGGGCCGGACGGCCCGGCCGCGGCGACGACGAGAGCGCCGACGCAGGCCGCACGGCGCGCCGTTCCTTCGACCCTCATGATCCGCACCGCCTCCACGAATCTTCGATGAGGCACACGAACGCGGCCCCGCGACGCGAACCGCGCCGTTCCCGCGCGCCGGCAAAGCCGCGCGCTGGGCACCTCGTCTGAGGAATCAGGCCATCCTAGCGCGCGGGCGAATCCCCTCGGAAGAGGATTAAGCTTAGCAATGAACTCTAGGGTGCATCTCGGCCGTAGCCGACACACGAAAGACACACTTCACGGCCGCGTCCGGCGCTTGACGCGATGCTCCTTTCGTGAGCCGGACGCGTGCCGGGGCATGGCAACCCGACGCCTCCGGGCGCGGACCTATCGCGCCGCCCGACTTGCAACTTCCGGCCCGAATCAGGAGGCCCGCAGGCCGGGCCCCGAACGTGCGAAAGCCCGGCCCCTGGCCGGGCTTTCGCGGATTTGGATCGCTCTGTACGCGAGCGGGCACGGTGCCCGTCGGCCTCAGTAGCGGTAATGGTCAGGCTTGAAGGGGCCGCTCTCCGGCACGCCGATGTAGGACGCCTGATCGGGACGCAGCTTCGAGAGCTTGGCGCCGATCTTCTCGAGGTGGAGG
The DNA here is from genome assembly GCF_037106235.1 of Methylobacterium nigriterrae. Taxonomy (NCBI): domain Bacteria; kingdom Pseudomonadati; phylum Pseudomonadota; class Alphaproteobacteria; order Hyphomicrobiales; family Methylobacteriaceae; genus Methylobacterium; species Methylobacterium nigriterrae. Next base: position 185,429 of record NZ_JBAWTG010000003.1, read on the forward strand.
GCGGCGACCTTCTCGTCGAGGGCCTTGGGCAGGGTATAGACTTGACGATCGTACTTGCCGGGGTTCGTCCAGAGCTCGATCTGGGCGAGCGTCTGGTTCGTGAACGAGGCCGACATCACGAAGGACGGGTGGCCGGTCGCGTTGCCGAGGTTCACGAGGCGACCTTCCGACAGCAGGATGATGCGGTGGCCGTCCGCGAACTCGATCTCGTCGACCTGCGGCTTCACGTTGGTCCACTTGAGGTTCTTCAGGCCCGCGACCTGGATCTCGTTGTCGAAGTGGCCGATGTTGCAGACGATGGCGCGGTCCTTCATCGCCCGCATGTGCTCGAGCGTGATGATGTCCTTGTTGCCGGTGGCGGTCACGAAGATGTCGGCGCGGGGCGCCGCGTCCTCCATGGTGACGACCTCGTAGCCCTCCATCGCGGCCTGGAGCGCGCAGATCGGGTCGATCTCGGAGACGAGCACCCGGCAGCCCGCGTGGCGGAGCGAGGAGGCCGAGCCCTTGCCGACATCGCCGAAGCCCGCGACCATGGCGACCTTGCCGGCCATCATCACGTCGGTGCCGCGGCGGATGCCGTCGACGAGCGACTCGCGGCAGCCGTAGAGGTTGTCGAACTTCGACTTCGTCACCGAGTCGTTCACGTTGATCGCCGGGAAGAGCAGCTTGCCCTCACGCGCGAGGATGTAGAGGCGGTGCACGCCCGTGGTCGTCTCCTCCGAGACGCCCTTGATGGCGTCGGCCAGCCCCGCGAACCATCCCTTCGGCTTCTCCTTGAGCTTCTTCTTGAGGAGCGCGAAGAAGATTTCCTCCTCCTCCGAGCCCGGCTTGTCGAGGAACGCGGTGTCGCCGTTCTCGGCGCGTAGACCCAGGTGCACGAACATCGTGGCGTCGCCGCCGTCGTCGAGGATCATGTTCGGCATGCCGCCGGAAGACCCCTCCCCATGCCAGTCGAACAGACGGGAGGTGTAGTCCCAGTACTCCTCGAGCGTCTCGCCCTTCACGGCGAAGACCGGGATGCCGGCGGCGGCGATCGCGGCGGCGGCGTGGTCCTGGGTCGAGTAGATGTTGCAGGACACCCAGCGGATGTCGGCGCCGAGCGCCTTCAGGGTCTCGATGAGCACCGCCGTCTGGATCGTCATGTGCAGCGAGCCGGCGATCCTGGCGCCCTTGAGAGGCTGGCTCGCGGCATATTCCGCGCGCACCGCCATCAGGCCTGGCATTTCGCTCTCGGCGATCGAGATCTCCTTGCGGCCGTAATCGGCCAGCCCGATGTCCTTGACGATGTAGTCCTGGGCCATGTGCTCGGTGCTCCGTGTCGCGTTCCGGGTGTTGCCGTGCCTATAGCAGGGCCGAACCGGCGAGGCAATCAAGACATAAAGATGTCTTTATGCGTATCGTTTCGGTGCCGTGCGGTGGAGCCTGTCAGGAGCATGATGACGGCTTTCGGGGCATCGAGGTCAGATGCCCGCGTCCGGGGACGGTGCGATCGGAGGCTTGCCTGCGACGCGCCTTCGGAAGCCTGACCCTGGTGATCACGGGCTCCATCCCGGCCATGCCGGGCCGGATCCCGGGGCCGAGAAGGTGAGCTTTGCGGGCCACACCCTTCGGGTCACATCGATGCTCCGCATGCCGGCCGGGTCCGCCACCAGATCTCAGTGCGGCCGCACGCCGTGTGGAGCGCGGACGGCGCTGAGGCTGTGACGCTACCCCTGCGCCCGCAATTCGCGCCGGATGATCTTGCCCGTCGTCGTCATGGGCAGGCTCTCGCGGAATTCGAGTTCCCGCGGGGCTTCGTAGGCGGAGAGGCGCTGCCTGGCGAAGGCCAGGATCTCGGCCTTCAGCTCGGGCGAGGGGGCAAATCCGGCCTTGAGCACCACGAAGGCCTTCACGATCTCGGTGCGGATCGGGTCCGGCTTGCCCACCGCCGCCGCGAGCGCCACGGCGGGGTGGCGCAGGAGGCCGTCCTCGATCTCGGTCGGGCCGATCCGGTAGGCTGCCGAGGTGATGAGATCGTCGTCGCGCCCGACGAAGTGGATGTAGCCGTCGGCGTCGCGCCGCGCCTGGTCGCCGGTGAGCATCCAGTCGCCGCGGAACTTCTTCGCGGTGGCCTCCGGCTGGTTCCAGTAGCCGAGGAACATCACGGGGTCGGGCCGGGCCACGCAGATCTCGCCGGGCTCGTCGACGGCCGTCTCGGTCCCGTCCGGGCGGAGGATCGCGACGCGATGGCCCGGCACCGGCTTGCCGGTGGAGCCCGGCCGCCCCACCCCGGCGGCCCGGCAGGCGGCGAGCACGAGGTTGCACTCGGTCTGGCCGTAGGCCTCGCCGACGATGAGCCCGAGCTCGCGCTCGGCCCAGGCGAAGGTCTCGGGCCCGAGCGCCTCGCCGGCCGAGGCGACGTTGCGCAGGCGCGAGAGATCGAAGCGCCCGCGCGGGTTCTCGACGGCGCGCAGCATCCGGAGCGCGGTCGGGGGCAGGAAGACGTTGGTGATCCCCAGATCCGCGATCATCCGCAGAACGGCCTCGGGCTCGAAGCGCAGATGCGGGCGGGCCACCACCGGCACGCCGTGGTGCAGGCTCGGCATCAGCACGTTGAGGAGGCCGCCGGCCCAGGCCCAGTCCGAGGGCGTCCACATCAGGTCGCCGCCCTTCGGCAGGAAGTCGTGCATCATGGCAAAGCCAGGCAGGTGGCCGAGCAGCACGCGGTGCCCGTGAAGCGCTCCCTTGGCCGGCCCGGTCGTGCCCGAGGTGTAGATCATCAGGGCGGGGTCGTCCGGACCGGTATCGACCGGCGCGAAATCGGCCGGGCCCTCGGCGAGGAGCGCGTCCCAGCCGACAACGTCGCCGTCCGCCGCAGCCAGCCCGCCGTCGCGCGAGACGATCAGCCGGAGCTCGGGCAGGCCGCCGCGCAGCTCCGCGACCTTGGCGAGGCCGGCGGCATCCGTGAGGACGGCCCGGGCTCCGGAATCGGCCAGCCGGTAGGCGAGGGCCTCCGGCCCGAACAGGCCGGCAAGCGGCAGCGCGATGGCGCCGAGCTTGTAGGCGGCGGCGTGCGCCACCATCACGGCGGCCGATTGCGGCAGCAGCACCGCCACCCGGTCGCCGGCTCCGACGCCGCGTGCGCGCAGCGCCCCGGCGAGGCGGTTGGATTCCGCCCGCAGGCGTCCGTAGGTCACGGTCGCGACCGAGCCGTCCGGGCCGACTTCGAGGATCGCGGGGCGCCCGGGCTCTCTGTCCGCGAAGCGGTCGCAGACGTCGACCCCCATGTTGTAGCGGTCGGGAATCCGCCAGCGGAAGCCCGCCCGCAGGGATTCGTAGTCGGGAGCAGGGGTCAGCACGGGCGGCTCAGCCGGTCTCGGCGGGAAAGCCGCCGGCGAAGACGAAATCCGTGATCGGGCGGCGCCCGTTCGGCCGCTCGCGCGCCCGCTGCTCCTCGCTGAGATGCCCGACCGGTGTCGCGCGTCCGACCGCGTAGGCGGCCTCGACCCGGTAGCCCTCCGGCACGTTGAGCACGCCGACCGCCCGGTCGCGGTCGAAGCCCGTCATGCCGTGGGCGTGCCAGCCCTGGCGGATCGCCTGGAGCTGGAAGGCGAGCGAGGCGGCGCCCGCATCGAGCGAGTGGCTCCAGGATGGCCGCAGCGTCTCGCCGACCTTCATGCGGCTGTTCGAGCACAGGATCACGAGGGCGCCGGTATCCTTCACCCAGGCCTGGTTGCTGGGGCTGAGGAGACCGAGGAAGGCGTCCCAATGCCGATCGCCGCGCAGCGCGTAGAGGAAGCGCCAGGGCTGCGAATTGTAGGAGGAGGGAGCCCAGCGCGCCGCCTCGAACATCCGCATCAGCTCCGATTGCGGAACCGCGTCCCCCGTGAAGGCGCGGGGCGAGCGGCGCTCGAGGAAGAGCGGGTCGATCGGGTGGTCGGGTTGGCGCGGATTCGTCACGTGCGGATCTCGGCTGGCAAAGCGGGCGCCCGCAGCGGCCGGCGCCCGCCTGCCATGCACGAGTGACCGGGGCTGTGCAAATGCCGCCCGTTCGCGGAAGCTCCGGCCCATGCAGATCGATCTCGCGCAGCACCTCGACGCCCTGCTCCACGGCCATGTCGGGCTGATCCGCCGGGGCGAGGGCTTCCAGCCCGTGCGCCTGCCGCCGGGGGAGCGGCGCCTGTTCGATCCCTTGACCCGCTGGATGGCCGCGATGACGGCGGGCATCCGCCTGCGTCTCGTCACCGATAGCCGCCGGCTTCGCATCGTCACGACGCAGCGCCAGGCCTACACGATCCGACCGAACCAGTGGCCGGCCCGCTACGAGCTGTTCGTCGACGGTGCACCCGCAGGCCGCTTCGTTGCGGCGGGCGGCGCCTATCGGGCGCCCGAGGGGCCGCTCGTCGGCGACGAGGCGGCCGTGCTCGATCTCGCGGGCTGGCCGCCGGGCAAGCGCCGGATCGAGCTGTGGTTCCCGCAAGGGGCCACGGTGGCATTGCGGGCCCTGGAAGCCGACGACGGCGCGCACATCGCCCCCTGGCCCGATCCACGGCCCGTCATCGTCTTCCACGGCAGTTCGATCACGCACGGCGTCGAGGTCGAGAGCGGCACGCGCTCCTGGCCATCCGTGGCGGCGGGGCTCGCGGGGGCGCAGGCGGTCAATCTCGGCTGGGGCGGCTCCTGCCTGATCAGCGGGCTCGCCGCCCGCATCGTGCGCGACCGCCCGGCCGACCGCATCGTGCTCGAACTCGGCATCAACGTCTGGGAAGAAGGCCTCCTCAAGGAGCGCACCTTCGCGGATGCCGCCCGTTCCATGCTGGCGATCATCCGCGAGGGGCAGCCCGAGACGCCTATCACCGTGGTCTCGCCGATCGCCTCGCCGGCCCGCGAGGCGGCGGGTGAGGCCGGCGGGCTCTCGCTGCAACGGATGCGTGCACTCCTGGAGGGTGTGGTGGCCGACCGGGTCGCGATCGGGGACGACCGCATCGGCTACCTCTCAGGCCTCGATTTGCTCGGTCCCGACGAGGCCCGCAGCCTTCCCGACGGCCTCCACCCCAATTGGGCCGCCTACCGGCGCATCGGGGAGCGCTTCTACGCCACGGTACTGCGGACGGAGCGCTGATTGGCGGCGGTCGGACAGCCCGCACGGCCGACGCGCATGCTTCATCTGCGCCTGCCAGCCGCGTCGAGGTCGATGGCGACCGAATTTGCTCGGCTGTGGCGCACGCGTCGCAGCGGAAGACCGACCGGCATGGCAGAGCAACCACAAGTCGAAGTTTCTTTCGGCCGGTTCAAAAGTGGCAAGCCCATGGCATCTCGTCATCCGCGGGGAGCGGTGGTGGCGTTCATCCCCGCGCTCGCGGCTGCGCAACCGGCCTGCGCCGGGCAGGCATCACCGGGGGGCGTCTCGGACGCGAAGGGCGGCACCGACCAGGGAAAGGCGTCCGGCAAGCACGACGGGACCGACAAGGCCTTCCTGACGCTTGCCTACTCGGCGCAGGCGGCCGGTCTCGATCGCGATCCGGATTATTCGAGCAGAGCCTTCGATCTCAGTCACTTCGAACGGCACGCGGTCCGCGTCAGATTCGGCGTGGCGATCTGAAGGTCTCCGTCAGATGCGCATGATCGACCCCCTTCGCGCCTTCTGGCTGCGCCCGCGGCTCCTCGGAGCCATCCTGCTGGCAATCGTCCTCGCGGTGGCGCTGCCGGTCGTCTCGATCTGGAGCCGGCTCCTGCTCGGCTGGTGTGTCGGCGTCGTCGCCTACATCGCCCTCGTGATCGGGCGGGCGGCCCTGCAGCCCCGCGAGGCCCTCCGCGAGGAGGCCTCGCGCCTCGACGACAGCGCGCTCGCGATCTCGCTCTTCGCGATCCTGTCGGCGGCGGCGAGCTTCGGGGCGGTGGCCATGCTGGTCTTTGGCGAACGGGAAGAGGACGGCTACCGGATCGCGCACATCGCGCTCGCCTCGGCCACCATGATCTGCGCCTGGGCCTTCGTGCAGGTCGTCTTCGCGATCCACTACGCGCATCTCTACTACGGCGAGGCCGGTCAGGGCCGGGCCCGGGGCGGGCTCGACTTCAACGGCGACACCGATCCCGACGTCTGGGACTTCCTCTACTTCTCGGTCACGATCGGCGCGACGTCGCAGACCTCGGATACCGACATCACCGCGAAGACGATGCGCCGCATCGCCACGGTGCAGACGGTCTACGCCTACTTCTTCAATACCAGCGTGCTCGCGCTCGCGATCAACATGGCGGCCGGCTTCGCGCAACATTGAGAGGGCTGGCCGGGCTCGCCCCGGACCGCGCCAGGCTTTCAGTGGTTGGCCGGCTTCCTGCGCTGCTGGCGCACGAACACGAAGAAGCCCGCCAGGGCGGCGCCGATGATGCAGAGTCCCCAGCCGTAGCTGTTGAGGGCCTGGTCGCCGATCGGGTGGCCGACGACGCCGAATCCGACGAGTGAGCCGAGCACGGCGAGGCCGGCGAACAGGACCGCGAAGACGAGCAAGGTTGCCTCCTGCCAGCAGGGATGTGGGACTGCCCAACTCACTAAGGCGCGCGGAGGCATGCCGTTCCGCGTCGCGTCGTTCGGACACGGCCGGACCCGCGACCCCGCTCCCGGTGTGATGAATGTGCGCGGCGCAATCTGCAACCTGCGATATATTTGATTTTATTCAGAATTGTATTTGTATATGCGCACATTTTGACAATTGTTCTGATATATACAGTATGACTGAAATGGTTTCGCGATATTGCGTCGACTTATGGAAGCTCGACGGGTTGCCAAGCATCACAAGGTCATTCTCCCCGCACTGTGCTGGAGCCGCGGCCGCGCGGATTTTTATGCCGTTACCGCCGACGTGTCTTCCGACGGGATCAGGCTCCGCTCCTCGACCGTTCCCCAGGTTGGCGAGGTCCTCACCTGCAGCATCCGCCACATCGGTCAGGTCCAGGGTCGGGTCGTGCGCGCCGGCGACCGCGAATTCGTGATGAGGGTCCTCGCCCGGCGCCACGTGACGGTGAGCGTCGCCCGCACGCTGATCTTCCTGGCTCAACAGCAGTAGCGGCCCTCGGAACCGGTGCGCGCCTATCCGCGGACCATCCCGTTGAGGACGGGGACCGAGATCCGGTTGCCGGGCGGACGCAGGTTGGCGGCAACCCTGCCGAATGTCCCGGCCACCGGCATTGCCCGGGTCCTCGAGAGACCGCTGGCAATCGGCTGAGTTCATCTTGATCGGGCGAACCCACGCGCGGGTCGTGGGGCGGTTCACGAGCGGAGACGGCGTCGTTCTCCTCCGCCCCTGAACCCTCGGGGACCTTAAGCGCGCAGATCACGCCGTAAGGGACCGCAGGTTCGGCGCTGCAAGCCTGAGGGCGATGGCGCCCGCCAGTTCTGCGCCGGGCCGGGCGCTTCGAAGAAAACGTGACTGTCACCGGCCCCGTCCCCCTGCTAGTGTCCCGCCCGGAGGCGAACGGGGTCTGGTGGCCCTCCTGGTCTTCAAAACCAGTGGTACGCCAACAGCGTACGGTGGGTTCGATTCCCATCCGCTTCCGCCGGAATTGACGGCGGCCGTCGGGGGAGTGGCGATGATGGCTTGGGCCGCGCGCTGTGCCGCGACGACCGCGGGCCTGCTCCTCCTGCCGGGCATCGCTTGCGCCGAGGGTGACCCCGTGAAGGGGGCGACCGCCTTCCGCGCCTGCCCGCCCTGCCACGCCCTCGAGCCCGGGCGGCACAGGACCGGGCCGAGCCTTGCCGCCATCTACGGTCGGGCCGCCGGCAAGGCGGAGAGCTTCGACCGCTACTCGAAGCCGCTCGCTGAGGCGACGTTCGCCTGGACGCCGAAGCTGCTCGACGCGTGGCTCGCCAATCCGTCCGAGCTCGTGCCCGGCAGCCGCATGACCTATCTCGTCGCCGACGGGCAGGTCCGTCAGGACCTGATCGCCTATCTGAAAGCACTGCAGGATGGAAACACGGAGGGGCTGGCGATCCCGCGGGAATCCGTGCTCGACCTCAAGTCGCTCGGGCGGGCCGGGCGCGTCGGCGCGATCCGCCTCTGCCGCGACACCTTCCACGTCACGCTGGAGAACGGCGTCACCTTGCCGCTTTGGGGCCGGAATCTCAGGTTCCGGATCGACACTTCCGCATTGGGGCCGGCGCCGGGCGCGCCGGCGCTCCTGCCCGGCGGCACGCAGGGCGACCGCTTCACCGTGATCTTCCGCGACCCGGCCGAGATCAGCGGCTTCATCCGGACGGAATGCGAAACGAAGTGACGGGGGCACCCGGTCCAGCGCCCCCGCGCAGCTCGCCTGCAGCCTACTTCGCCTTCTCGGAGAGGCCCTTGAGGCCGCCCTCGTAGACCCCGCCGATCACCTCCTGGGCCTTGGCGTCGGGCGCGCCCTTTGCCTGGAACGAGCCCGACCATGTCACCTTGGAGCCCGATCCCTCGGGCGCGACCATGATCGTCGACGTGTAGCCCGAGACCGGCAGGGGGCTCTCCAGGATCGTGTAGGTGTAGGCCATCTTCCGGTCGTCGCGGGACTGCTCCTCCTCGAGGATGGTGCCGCCGCCCTTGAGGCTCAGGGTGCGGACCTTCTTGCCGCCCTTCTCGGAGAGCGCGCATGTCTCGACGGCCGGATGCCAGTCGCCGATGCCGCAGAACGTGCCAATGGTCTTCCAGACGGTGGCGGGCGGAGCGGCGATCATGGCCGATTTCGTGACCTCGAGGGCCAGGGCCGGCGTCGCAACCGCGGCCGACAGGGCCGCACTCACGATCATTCGCTTCATCATCAAACTGTTTCCTCCAATGGCGGACCCCCTTGTCGGGTCCTTGTCCAAGGGCGCGACGGCCCGGAAAAAAGGCCTCGGGCGGATGCCCGGGGCCTCGATGACCGGCCTCGTGTTACTCGGCCGATGCCTTCCTGGGCTTGACGATCTTCGTCTCGGCAAGCTCCAGCATGAACGTGTCGTAGGGCTGGAACGAGACCCGGTCCGACACAGCGAACAGGGTGTGCGGCGAATACAGGAACAGGGCGTTCGCCTGATCGTGCTCGTACGCCTCGATCTCACTCACCAATGGTCCCTGGTCCTCCAGCTTCGGCGTCTCGATCTGGCAGGGCGCGCACCACGTCGCCCAGAAATACACGACGCTGACCTTGCCCCTGTAGGCTTCGAGGGTCTGCGGCGGGTCCTGCAGGTTCTTGAGGGTGGTGTAGAGGGAGGCGGTCGAGGGAGCCGCGCCCTTGGCGGCGAGCGCCGGGCCGCCCCAGCCCGTGCCCGTCCATGCTGCGGCGAAGCACGTGAGGGCGAAGGCTCCCCCCCATTCGGCTCAGCATCATGCCCGTACCTCCGGGGATCCGCCCTCCCGCGGAGCGGACCCTGTTTTGATCGTGCGCGATTTGCGATTTTGCGCAAGTGGATGGCGTGCAATCGATAGAGGTACAGTGCCGCCGTCGCGTCTCGTCCAGGAGCGGGACGGAACGATCCTGCTGCAGCGGCATCGGCCTCGGACCGGTCGTTGCCCCTCCGGGGCGATCGGGTGCCCATTCCAGACCGACATGTCGAGGCACAGGTCACGCACCGAAAATGCCTTGGTGATGGGCAGGGACACAGCAAGTCTCAGGATATTCCTGACATAACGCGCCGGATTTGTCTGATTATTTCGTGCGACATTTCCTGACTTGACGCTTACCGCCCCGGGAGCAACCTTGCTTCTGCTCGATACAGCTGCGCTCCACAGAGCCGCGCTCGCGAATGCCTCGATCACGCGTCATGCCTGTTGCTCGCCTCTCCCCTCGCTCGCGCAACGGAGGCTCTTCTCATGGCCACCCTGGTTGAGGAACCGGAGCAGACGGAGGCATTGCGCCAAGAGCAGACCGAGGATTCGTATGTATCGACTGGGCGTCTGCCTCCACCCAACCAAATCCGAGCGCTCGTTCTCGACGCCTACGACCGCTATAAAACGAATAAGGATGGACTGAATTCGCAAGTCTATCCGGCTCTTGCCCAGGTTTCGAGCGACCTGTTCGGGATTTGTGTGGCCGGCACGAACGGGAATATCTACGCGGTCGGCGACACAGAGCACGAATTCTCGATCATGAGCGTGTCAAAACCGTTCGTGTTCGCCCTCGTCTGCGACGTGCTGGGTCCGGACGTGGCTCGTGAGAAGCTCGGGGCCAACGCTACCGGAATGCCGTTCAACTCGCTCTCCGCCATCGAGCGGAGCGAGGACGGCCGGACGAACCCGATGGTCAATGCCGGCGCAATCGCCGCGACAAGCCTGGTGCCGGGTGCGAGTGCCGAGCAGAAGTGGGACTTCATCAGAACCGGGCTGGCACGGTTCGCCGGGCGGGACCTCCCCGTCAACGAGGAAGTCTACGCGTCGGCGTCGAGCACGAATTTCCGTAACCGCAGCATCGCCAGGCTTCTTCAAAGCTGCGGCGGGATCTACTTCGATCCGGTTCAGACGACGGACCTCTACACGCGCCAGTGTTCTCTGAACGTGACCGCGCAGGATCTGGCCGTCATGGGGGCAACGCTCGCCGACGGGGGCGTCAATCCGCTCACGAAGCAGCGCGTCATCGATGCCGAGATCTGCCATTACGCGCTCGTCGTCATGGCCACCGCGGGCCTCTACGAGACTTCCGGCGACTGGCTGTACGAGATCGGGCTGCCGGGCAAGAGCGGGATCGGCGGCGGTATCGTTACCGTGTCTCCCGGCAAGGGCGGGATGGGAACGTTCGCGCCGCCGCTCGATCGGGCGGGCAACAGCGTTAAGGGCCAGCTCGTCGCCAAGTACCTGTCGCGGCAACTCGGCATGGACCTGTTCGTCTCGAAGCCCGAGGCGTGAGGAGGACCACCGGCCGCGCACCTTCCACGGTGCCATGAGAGGGCTGAGGCCATGGTCGGTCAAACGCTTTCCGTGCCGGGCGCTGGCGAAAGTTCGGCCGCGCAGGCGCAAGCCTCCTGGGTGCCGATGACGGCCATCGCGCTCGGCCAGATGCTGATGTCCTTCAACGTGGCCTCCCTTCCCGTGGCACTCGGCGGCATGGTCAGGAGCTTCGACGTCCCGCCGACCACGGTCGGCACCGCGATCGTGATGTACTCGATGGCGGTCGCGGCCCTGGTGATGCTCGGAGCGAAGCTGAACCAGCGCTACGGTGCCGTGCGGGTCTTCCGAACCGTCGTGGTCGTGTTCGGGGCGGCACAGGTCCTGATGACGTTCAGCCCGACCGCGACGCTGATGATCACCGCGCAGGGCATCAGCGGCGCGGCCGGTGCGGCCCTCGTTCCCGCGCTCGTCGCGCTCATCGCCCACGAATACAGGGGCAAGCAGCAGGCGGCCGCTCTCGGCATCCTCGGCTCGGCACGCGCCGCCGCGGGCGTCGCCGCCTTCCTGATCGGAGGGATCCTGGGGACCTATATCGGATGGCGCCCGGCCTTCGGGATCCTGATCGCGCTGTCCGCGCTCGTCTTCGCCCTCAGCTTCCGCCTGACCCCGGACCGCGGGCGGCCCGATATCGGCATCGATCTCGTGGGAGTGGCTCTGGCCGCGACCGCCGTCCTTCTCCTCAGCTTCGGGTTCAACAACGTCAACCGCTGGGGGCTCGGCGTGGCGCTTCCGGGCGCGCCCTTCGATGTTCTCGGCTTGTCCCCTGCGCCGATCATGATCGTGCTGGGGCTCGCCTTCGGCCAGGCATTCCTATCCTGGACCCACCGGCGCCAAGCGGTCGGCAGGACCCCGCTGCTCGCCCTGCAGGTCATCGACTCGCCCGAGGAGCGGGCCGCCGTCTACGCGATGTTCTCCGTCGTCGCGCTGGAGGCGGCGCTCAACTTCTCGGTCCCTTTGTACATCCAGATCGTGCAGGGCCGGACACCGCTCGCGACGGCGATCGCCATGATGCCGTTCAACCTGTCGGTCTTCTTCTCCGCACTTCTCATCATCCGCCTCTACGACAGGCTGACGCCCCGCCAGATCGGCCGGTTCGGCTTCCTGCTCTGCAGTGCCGCGCTCGTCTGGCTGGCCTTCGTCGTTCACAACGACTGGAGCGAGTTCCCCGTCCTGATCGGGCTCGTCCTGTTCGGCATCGGGCAGGGATCCCTGGTGACGCTCGTGTTCAACGTCCTCGTCACGGCGTCTCCGAAGGAGCTTGCGGGCGATGTCGGCTCCTTGCGGGGAACGACCAACAACCTCGCGGCCGCGGTCGGCACCGCCGTCGCGGGGGCCCTGCTGGTCGGACTGCTCAGCGCCAACGTCATGCGCAGTCTGGCGGAGAACCCGAGGCTGCCGCCGGAAATCCAGTCCCAGGTCAACCTCGACAACATCACCTTCGTCAGCAACGACCGCCTGCGGAGCCTCATGGAGGGCACGACGGCGACGCGGGACCAGATCGACGAGGCGGTCCGCGTCAACACCGAGGCCCGCCTGCGGGCCCTGAAGATCGGTCTCCTGATCATGGCGGCGCTCGCCCTGCTGACCGTCGCGCCGGCCGGACGCCTGCCACCCTACAAGCCCGGAGAATTGCCGCGCGACCCGCCTTGGAATGACGCGGACGGCATCGCCTTGGGCGAAGCGCCCGGACCGGGAGGCGCGATCGCGAAGCCCGCCTGACCGGTGCGGCTGCGGCATCGAACTGCGCGCTCACGACAAGCGGACGAAGGGGGTTACGATGCTTGCCGGCCGCGGACGACCCTCTCGATCCTGGCTCTGCGCTGCCATTCTTCCGGCGCTGGTGCTCGGCGCATGCAACGATCCCGAGGCTCCGCCGGCACCCGAGGTCCGGCCGGTCCGCGTCTTGACGGTGGGTGAACTCGCCGGCGACGAGACGGTCTCGCTGACGGGCACCGTGCAGGCGCAGGTCGAGGTCAACCTCGCCTTCCGCATCGACGGGCGCATGGTCGAGCGCCTCGTCAATGTCGGCGACACGGTCAAGGCCGGCCAGATCGTCGCGCGCCTCGATCCCGAGAACGAGCGGAATGCCGTGCGGGCCGCCCGGGCTGCGGTGGTGGCGGCGGCGGGCCAGTACGACGAGGCCCGCAACAACTACGACCGGCAGCGTCAACTGCTCGCGGGCGGCTGGACGACGCGGGTGCGCTACGACCAGGCCCTTCAGCAGCAGACCACGACGCAGGCGCAGCTGGACGGTGCCCATGCCCAGCTGAGCATTGCGGAGGAGCGCGCGAGCTACACGGAACTCGCGGCCGATGCGGCTGGCATGGTGACGCAGCGGAGCGCGGAGCCGGGCGAGGTCGTCCGCGCCGGCCAGACGATCGTGCAGATTGCCCGAAAGGACGGGAAGGACGCCGTCTTCGACGTCTCGGCGCAGATCAAGGATCAGGCTCCCGCGAATCCGCTAATCGCGGTATCCCTGACGATGGATCCCGCGATCACGGCCGAGGGCCGGGTGCGCGAGGTCGCGCCGCGGGCCGACCCGGCGACCGGGACGTTCCAGGTCCGGGTCGGTCTGGCGGACCCGCCTCCGCAGATGCGGCTCGGCGCGGCCGTGACGGGACGGATGCGCCTTCACCGCGACGGCGAGATCGCGGTCCCGTCGACCGCACTGATCGGAGGCGAGGGGGGACCCGCGGTCTGGATCGTGGACCCGGCCGGGATGACGGTCGCCCTGCGTCCGATCGAGATCGCCCGCTTCGACCAGACCCGCATTCTCGTCGCCCGGGGCATCGAGCCAGGCGAGATCGTCGTCACGGCCGGTGTCCACGCGCTGCGGCCGGGCCAGAAGGTCCGTCTCCTCGGGGCCGCGTCATGATCGGCCCCAACCTGTCGAAATGGGCCATTCGACAGCCGTCCATCGTCGTCTACCTGATGCTGGCCTCGATCCTCGCGGGCGTGTTCGCGTATCTCCGGCTCGGCCGGGCCGAGGACCCGGCCTTCACCTTCCGCACCATGGTCGTGCAGGCTGCGTGGCCCGGCGCCACCCTGCAGGACACCCTGCTGCAGGTGACGGATCGGATCGAGCGCGCCGTTCAGGAGACACCGTATCTCGACACGGTGCGCAGCTTCACCCGGCCAGGCATCACGACGATTTTCGTCGACCTCAAGGGGTCGACGCCGCCAGCGAAGGTGTCCGACCTCTGGTACCAGGTGCGCAAGCGCGTCGGCGACATCCGCCACACGCTCCCGGCTGGTGTCGTCGGGCCGGGGTTCGACGACGATTTCGGCGACACGTACGGAATCATCTACGGATTTACGGCCGACGGATTCACGCATCGCGAATTGCGCGATGCTGTCGAGGACGTCCGCTCGCAGCTCCTGCCGGTGGCCGATGTCTCGAAGATCGAGGTGCTGGGCGCCCAGGACGAGCGGATCTTCCTCGAGTTCTCGACCGAGCGCCTCGCCGCATTGGGGCTCGACTACCCGTCCCTGATCGCCACGCTCAATGCCCAGAACGTCGTCAGGCCCGCGGGCGTCATCGAGACGGGGACGGAGCGATTGTCCGTCCGGGTTTCGGGAGCCTTCGAGACCGTCGAGGACGTCGCGGCCGTCAACTTCTCGGTGGGCGGCCGGATGATCCGCCTGAGCGACATCGCCGAGGTGCGGCGCGCCTACGCGGACCCGCCGCAGCCTCTCTTCCGGGTGAACGGCCGGTCCGCGATCGGCCTCGCGATCGCGATGCGCGAGTCCGGCGATATCCTGGCGCTCAAGCGCAACATCGATGCGACGATGACCAGGATCTCGGCCGACCTTCCGATCGGGATCGATTTCACGCTGGTCGCGGACCAGGCACTCACGGTCAGCACGGCCATCAACGAGTTCACGACGTCGCTCTGGCAATCCATTCTCATCATCATCGCCGTGAGCTTCCTCAGCCTCGGGCTGCGCCCCGGCGCCGTCGTCGCGTGCTCGATCCCGCTCACGCTCGCGATCGTCTTTCCCATCATGTCTCTCGCCGGCATCGACCTGCACCGCGTCTCCCTCGGCGCTCTGATCATCGCCCTGACGCTGCTGGTCGACGATGCGATGACCACGGTCGACGCCATGCTGCGCCGCCTCGCCGCCGGGGACGCCCCGCGCGACGCGGTGACCTATGCCTATCGCACGCTCGCGACGCCGATGCTGGCCGGGACCCTCGTCACCATCGCGGGCTTCGTGCCGATCGGGTTCGCGCGAAGCACGGCGGGCGAGTACACCTTCTCGATCTTCGCCGTCGTCGCGATCGCGCAGGTCGTGTCCTGGTTCGTCGCGGTGGTCTTCGCGCCGCTGATCGGTGTCTGGATCGTCAGGCCGCCGGCGCCGAAGGCCAGTCCGGCTCCGGGACGGCTCGAGCGCACCTACGTCGCATGTCTCCAGACGGCGATGCGGCGGCGATGGCTGACGATCGCCGTGACGGTGACGGCCTTCGCGGTTGCCACGCTCGCCATACGGTTCGTGCCGCAGCAATTCTTCCCGGCCTCCGACCGCCCGGAACTCGTCGTCGACCTCACGCTCTCGCAAGGGGCATCGATCTACGCCAGCGACGACGTCGCGAAGCGGGTCGACACCTTTCTCGAGGGCGACGCCGACGTTTCGCGGTGGAGCACCTATGTCGGGCGCGGCGCGATCCGCTTCTACCTGCCGCTCAATGTCCAGTTGCCGAACGACTTCTTCGCCCAGGTCGTCATCGTGACCCACGACGTGGCAGCGCGGGAGCGCCTCAGGTCGAAGCTCGAGACGTTCCTGTCCGAACAGCTTCCGGAGGTAGTCGGCCGGGTCTACCCGCTCGAGCTCGGACCGCCGGTCGGCTGGCCGGTCCAGTATCGGGTGATCGGACCCGACATCGCGCAGGTGCGGTCGATCGCGCTGCGGGTTGCCGAGCAGGTCGCCGCCCACGACGCGGCACGCAACATCAACTTCGACTGGATGGAGCCGAAGCGCCAGCTCCGCATCCGCCTCGATCAAGACCAGGCGCGGATCATCGGCCTGAGTTCCCAGAGCCTCGCTGCGGCCCTGAATGCCGCCGTGGCCGGCGCCGTGATCACTCAGGTGCGGGACCACATCTACCTCGTGGACGTCGTTGCACGGGCGAGCGCGGATCAGCGCGCCTCGATCGAGGCTCTGGAGAGCCTGCAGGTTCCCCTGCCGAACGGCCGGACGGTGGCTCTGAGCCAGTTCGCCACCTTCGGCTACGAGCAGGCGGAGCCGCTCGTCTGGCGGCGCAACCGCCTGCCGACCTTGACGGTCCGTGCCGACGTCGCTCCGGGCACCTTGCCGGAGGCGGTCGTGTCCGATCTCGCGCCCGCGATGCGCGGCCTTGATTCTGGGCTCCGCTCTCCCTACCGCGTCGAGACCGGCGGGATCGCTGAGGAGAGCGCCAAGTCCCGCGCCTCCGTCCTCGCGGTCGTGCCGCTGATGCTGCTCCTGACGCTGACCATCCTGATGTTCCAGCTCGCGAGCTTCCAGCGCACATGCCTGGTTCTCGCCGTCGTTCCTCTCAGCATCATCGGCGTCGTGCTGGCGCTCCTCGTCTTCGGCAGGCCGCTCGGCTTCGTCGCCATTCTCGGCATCCTGTCGCTGATCGGGATGGTCGCCAGGAACGCGGTCATCCTGCTCACGAAGATCGAGGCCGATCGCCAGGAGGGGCAGCCGATCTGGAATGCGGTCATCGACGCGAGCGTCTCGCGGTCCCGC
Source organism: Methylobacterium nigriterrae (assembly GCF_037106235.1). Lineage (NCBI taxonomy): Bacteria > Pseudomonadati > Pseudomonadota > Alphaproteobacteria > Hyphomicrobiales > Methylobacteriaceae > Methylobacterium > Methylobacterium nigriterrae. The sequence continues at coordinate 202,030 of NZ_JBAWTG010000003.1, forward strand.
CCGATTCTCCTGACGGCGGGATCCACCGTCCTCGGGATGCTGCCGATCGCGCCGACCGTGTTCTGGGGCCCGATGGCCTTCGCCGTGATGGGCGGGTTGCTCGTCGCATCCCTGCTGACCCTGCTCTTCCTGCCGACCCTCTACGTCGCCTGGTTCGGTGCTCGTGAACCCGAGCCGCGCGAGGCCGCCGTCGCGTCGAGAGATCTTGCGCGGCACGGGGCGAGATGACGAGCGCCGCCGAGGCACGGCGTTCAGCGGCGTCACGAGAGGGCGCCTATCGCAGCCTGCTCGCCGCCCATGTCCTGGCGCTCGTCAGCACGGGGGTCGCGACCGTCGCGCTGGCGCTGCTGGCTTACCGCCTCGTCGGCGCCGAGGCGGGTGCGGTCCTCGGCACGGCGCTCGCCATCAAGATGCTGACCTACGCGCTGATCGCGCCCGTGGCGGCCGCCTTCGTCGATCACCTGCCGCGCAGGGCGCTGTTCGCGGGCCTCAACCTGTTCCGGGCGGGCATCCTGCTGATTCTGCCCTTCGTCGGGCAGGCCTGGGAGATCTATCTCCTCGTCTTTATCTTCCAGTTCGCGTCAGCGATCTTCACGCCCTCCTACCAGGCGACGATTCCCGACCTCTTGCCGGACGAGCGCGACTATCTGCGTGCACTCTCGCTCTCGCGCTTCCTCAGCGAGCTCGAGGGCCTCGCGAGCCCGGCTCTGTCGGCTGTGCTGCTCCTGCTCGTCAATGCGCGTGGCCTGTTCGTCGGCGCGGCGATCGGCTTTGTCCTGGCGACATTGCTCATCCTGCCGATATCCATGCCGCAGCCGCTACGTAACCCGACCGGCGGCATCCTCGAGCGGACCGGCCGCGGGCTGGGCAGGTTCCTGACCGTGCCGCGGCTGCGCGGGCTCATCGGCATCAATGTCGCGGTCGCCTTGGCGGCCGCCACGGCGGCGGTCAACACCGTCGTGCTGGTGCAGAACCGGCTCGGCTTGGGCGAGCGTGAAACGGCCATCGCCCTGGCCTGTTTCGGCGCCGGCTCGGTGACGGGGGCGCTGCTCGTGCCGCACCTGCTGCGGAAGGCCTCGGACCGGCCGGTGATGCTCGTCGGGGCGGCCCTGGTGGCGTCGATGCTGATCGTTGCGCCGTTGATGCTCGGCTACGCGAGGCTCCTAGCGATCTGGTTCGTCCTCGGGGCCGGATGCAGCGTCGCCCACACGCCGGCCGGGCGATTGCTTTGCCGGTCCGGCACAGCCGCGGAGATGCCCGCGCTGTACGCGGCGCAGTTCTCCGTGTTCCACCTGTGCCTTGCGGTCGCCTACGCCGTCGCGGGCCGGATGGGGAGCGCGATCGGGATCCTCTGGGATTTCATCGGTCTCGGCTTGGTCGCCGCTCTCGCCGTAGCGGCGAGCGCCAGATTCTGGCCCCGAGCATCCCGGTAGCATCGGCGTTCGGACCGGGCCCCTTTGCAGGCGTATCGGCCGCTTGCCTCAGCCCGTCACGATCCGGGCGCCCATCATCAAGATGCCCACGGCTCCCAGGACGAGCGAGGCCACGATCATCCGCGCGCGCGTCCGGTGATTGAGCCTGCGCGCGGGTTTCAGGTTCAGCATCACCATGATCACGGCCGCCGCAAGGACGAGGACGCCCGCATCGTTCATCGATCCGCTCCCGCTCCCCGCGGTGAGGCGGTGGCGCCGCCGCGGCGCCGGCCGGTGACGAGACGCGAGCCCAGGCGCTCGGCCCCTCGATGTCCGGCCGACAGGATACGCCGGTGGCCATCGTCGGCCGAAATGCCGTCCGCGAGCATCACGAGCGCGCCATGCATCGCCGCATGAACTGGTTGCGGGCAGCGAATCGCCGCTCGAAGCGCTTGAGCCTCGCTTCCTGCAGGCATCGTGCGTGTCGTGCGGAGTAGTCCGTTGTCGAGCGCTTCTGGGTCTCCGCCCTAACCCCGGAGCAGGCGAGCAGGCAGGCGACGCCGACCGCAGCCGTGAAAATCCTCATGGAGATCTCCCGCACTTCGGCCGGCGAGGGCCTCGTTCGCGCAACGCCTCCCGGACAGCCGGTTTTCCCTCAGGCCTGCGAATGGCTGCCTCCGAGCCGTGGCGGTGCTAGCGCCACCCGCACACGCGGCGCCCTCTGCGGCGCCAGCAAACCCAGCGCCGCCGCCGCCGGCGGCGGGGATGCACGACCACAACCTGGGCCTTCTCGACCAGGTTCGGAGATGCGCCGTTCTCGTCCGATGGGATCACCACCGATCCCGGTCCGGCAGAGGCGGACATGACGGCCAGGCCGGCGGCGGCGGAACAGGCGCCTGCCGCCAGGTTCAGGATCATTCTGCGACGGCTGATCTCCGGCATCGATATCCCCATCGGTTCAGGAAGACCCGCCCGGAAACGGGCGGCGTCAGGCCGGGGCGGACGCGAGGGGCTCGGCCTGCTTCGCGCACTGCGCCAGAGCTTCGCGCAAAGCCGATTCCTTCGTCTCGTCGAACGATGTTCTCATCACCGTTCCGCCAACGCCACGAAGATCAGCGAGAACCTTGTCGACCGTCATCTTGCGGACCAGCAGGAAAAGCCCGGCGGTACCCGGCTGCAGCTCCCTGGCCGCGTCGCGCATGAACTGATCGTTGATTCCGGCATCCGTGAACTTGCCGGCGATCGCACCAGAGGCGGCTCCGAGTGCAGTCCCCACCAGGGGCATCAGAAAGATGAAGCCGATCAGCGTTCCCCAGAGAGCGCCGGACGCCGCCCCGGCGGCGGCCATGTTGACAAGCTGATTGAGTTTTATCTGACCGTCCTGGTTCTTGACTGCCACGACGGCGTCGCCCAGTTCGATCAAATATTCCTTCTGCATCGACAGGACGCGTTTGCGGATCTCTTCAGCTTTTTCCTCCGACGGGAACGCAATAAAGACGAGATCGCTCATTGCCCTTCTCCAGTTCTGCTGGCAGCGAAGCTTTAGACATGTGGAAGTCGAATCGCTCCACAGGACAATCATGAAGACCGAAGCTGCCTTAAAGCGCGCCGTCCGCCGTCCTCGTTCAGAGAGACTTTGGTGCGCTCGGTCTTCACGTCCGCTTCAGCGTTTGGCCTGACGCAGGTGGCAGGGTCTGACGCCTGCGAGAAGCTGCGAATAAACATCGATTTATCTTCAAACAATAGAATGGTGCGCCTGTGAGTGTAACCAGTCAAGTTAAAAATGTTCATTTGAGATATGAGTCTCGCTTGGTCTGATGGAATTGGAATCAGGAATTTCCTGATGCGCAGGCGTCTTTGCGGTGGACTTTGGAATCAGGGTTCGTATGGCTTGCCGGTCCGGTTTTGACCGGGCCGAACCCTGGCCCGGCCCTTGCCGAATGGATCGGCACGAACGTTGAGGCCGGGGGCGTTCCGAGGCCGTCCAGTTCACCGGACACGCGCACGACCGGTCTCCCGGCCACCTCCGCAGGAGCAGGACGAGCACCGGCGAGGATCATGCCGACGCGGCGGCGGATCGGACTTTCCACGGTTGCGTACGAAGGATCCGCGCGCTTGATTCGCACTCACCGTGACAATATGCTTGATGTGCGGCCGTTTTTAGGAATGGAATTGAGGTATTCGAATCCAAGTTAGTACTGAAAAATACGTTTATAATCTATTTTGATTGCTGATCTTGTTCATGGCGCAACGCGAGCGATGCGGGGCTGCGAGATGCGGGTGCTTATCGCGGATGAACATGATATCGTGCGAATGGGCGTTCGTGCCCTGCTCGCAAACTCGCCGGATCACGAGATCTGCGGAGAAGCGGCGGACGGCGGAACGACAATCGCCATGGCGCAGGCGCTGACGCCAGAGATTGCGATCATAGGTTGCAGTCTGGAGCGCTTCGGGGATGAGTGTGTTACCAGAAGAGTTTTGGATATCTCTCCGAGAACGAAGGTGATCTTGCTCGGGAGTCATTTTGACGAAGGCCTGATAGATGATTTTCTGCTTGCGGGCGCGCGCGGCTATATCCTGAAGAGTGAAGTTTGTGACCATATGCTGCCTGCCCTGACGGCCTTGGCTTATGGCAAGCCGTATTTCAGCAACAGCGTGGCCTCGCTGCTGATCGAAGACCGCGTCAGTCATCCGCACAGGCGTCGTCCCTTGACGACGCGCGAAAGGCAGGTCGTCCGCCTGTTGGCAAAGGCGCTCAGCGTGAAGAACATTGCCTCTCAGCTGAGCTTGAGTTCGAAAACCGTCGAGTCTCACAGAGCCTCGGCGATGCAGAAGCTCAACGTCACGAACGTTGCCGGGCTGACCAGGTGCGCGATTCGGCGAAGACTGGCCGATCTTTGAGGCATGCCCAAACCGTCATCGCAGCCTCGGCATAGGGCTCGGTTTGTCGCGCAGATGAGCGAAGATGCAGATGGCGAAGGTGGCTCGAGATCGTGACGCGCGACCGTCCCTGCTGGTCGATCTGGCGTTGCAAGGCGGTGGGTCGCATGGCGCCTTTACCTGGGGCGTGCTCGACCGCCTGCTCGAGGAGCTCTGGCTCGACATCGAGGGCATCTCCGGGACATCGGCGGGTGCCATGAACGCGGCCGTGATGGTGGACGGCTATGCCCATCGCGGACGCGATGGCGCGCGGGACGCGCTCGAGCGCTTCTGGAGACAGGTTTCGGACGCCGCGGCCTTCAGCCCGCTGCAGCGCAGCCCCCTCGACAGGTTGCTCGGACGCTGGACGCTCGACCACTCGCCGACCTACCTCGCCGTCGACCTGATGTCGCGCATGTTCTCGCCCTACGATCTCGACTTCGGCGTGCCGAACCCCTTGGTCCGGGTTCTGGAGGCGACAGTCGACTTCGACCGGTTGGCCGGCGCGGGAATCAAGCTGTTCATCACGGCGACCAATGTCCGCACCGGGCGCCCGCGCGTGTTTCGCAACGCGGAGCTGTCCCCGCAGGTCCTACTGGCCTCGGCCTGTCTGCCGACCATGTTCCAGGCCATCGAGATCGACGGCGAGGCTTACTGGGATGGGGGCTATTCCGGAAACCCGACGATGACGCCGCTCGTCCAGGAATGCGTGGCCGACGATGTCATCCTGGTCGCCATCAACCCGGTCGAGAGGTCGGAACTGCCTTACCGGGCCCGGGACATCCTCAACCGATTGAACGAGGTCTCCTTCAACGCCGCGCTGCTGAAGGAACTGAGGATGATGGCGTTGCTCAGGCAGGCCGTCGACCCGGGCGGCGCGGAGAATGCGCATTGGTCGCGCATGCGCATCCACCTCATCCGCAGCGAGCTGATGGCGGAGTTCGGCTCCTCGTCGAAGTTGAACGCCGAATGGGCGTTCGTCAGCAAGCTGCGCGAGGAGGGGCGACGCGCGGCGGACGTTTTCCTGACCGAACGGCGCGGTGATCTCGGGCAGCGTTCCACGCTCGATATCGATCGCCTGCTGCAAGGGACCTGACGGATGGGCCTCGCCGGCATCCTGCTCGGGCTCGCGCTGCTGATGGGGTTGGCGTTCCGCGGCTGGAGCGTCCTACTGCTGGCACCCTTGGCTGCCCTCATGGCGGCGGCGTTCTCCGGCGAGCCGCTGCTCGCGCACTGGACGCAGACCTTCATGGGCAGCGCCGCGCGCTTTCTGGCGCAGTTCTTTCCGCTGTTCCTGCTGGGCGCCGTGTTCGGCAAGCTGATGGAGGATAGCGGCTCGGTCGCCGCCATCGCGGCCTGGATGACGGAGCATCTGGGCACCGAGCGAGCCATGCTCGCCGTGGTTCTGGCCGGCGCGGTCGTCACCTACGGCGGCGTCAGCCTGTTCGTCGCGTTCTTCGTTCTGGCGCCGATGGCCGAGGCGCTGTTCCGAGCCGCATCGATCCCGCGCCGTCTGATGCCGGCGGCGCTCGCCCTCGGCACATCGACCTTCACCATGTCGGCGATGCCCGGCACGCCGGCCATCCAGAACGCGATCCCGATGCCGTTCTTCGGGACGACGCCGTTCGCGGCGCCCGGGCTCGGGATGCTGGCGGCCGCGATCATGCTCGGCTTCGGGCTCTGGTGGCTGCGGCGGGCGGAGACGGCGGCGCGCAGGCGCCACGAAGGCTTCGGCGACCCGGCTCCCGTGCCCGTCGACGCCGCGGCGGACGATCCGCTGGTGCGCGAGCGCTCGCTCACGGCCTGCGAGTTCGACCCTCATGAGGTCCACGGCGGGGTGCACGCCCGGGTGCCGCCGCCGATCTCGCTCGCGGTCATGCCGCTCGTCGTGGTGATCGCGGTCAATGTCCTGATGTCCTTCGTGGTGCTGCCGCGGATGGACACGCAGTTCCTGTCCGAGCCGCGCTGGGGCGAAACCTCGCTCGCCGCCGTCGGCGGGGTCTGGTCGGTGGTGGTCGCGCTCGCCGCCGCGATCCTGGCATTGCTGGCGGCGACCGGATCGCGCCTGCCGGCTCTGCGGGAGAGCTGCGACGCCGGCGCCAATGCGGCCGTACTCCCGGCCTTCAGCGTCGCGAGCCTCGTCGGCTTCGGGGCCGTGGTCGCGGCCCTGCCGGCCTTTGCCCTGGTGAGGGATGGGGTTCTGGGGGTCGGCGGCAGTCCGCTGGTCTCGCTCGCGGTGGCCACGAACGTGCTCTCGGCGCTCACGGGCTCGGCCTCGGGCGGCCTGACGATCGCGCTCGATGCGCTCGGCCCGACCTACATGCAACTGGCTGCCGAGCGGGGAATCGATCCGGGGCTGCTGCACCGGGTCGCGGTGATCGGCGCGGGCACGCTCGACAGCCTGCCGCATAACGGCGCGGTGGTGACGCTGCTCGCGGTCTGCGGCTCGACGCACGCCCAGAGCTATCTCGACATCGTCATGGTCAGCGTGACGGGAGCGTTGATCGCGCTGGCGTTCGTGATCGTGCTCGGCGGTGTGGTCGGCTCGTTCTGAACAACCGCGCTACGGGCTGGCGACGGCTTGCGCCGAAGCGACCCCGATCGACAACCTCTCGGGCGACAGGAGCGCGAGCCCACCCGCGCGCGCCGCGAGCCTGTGGACGTAGACATGGGCTGTCCGGTCCGCCGGATCGATCATCACCGGCGACGGCGTCGAGAGGATGCGCACGCCCCCGCAACGGCCGATCCAGTCGACGTGGCGATGTCCATGCATGACGACGATGCGGGCGGACCACGGCTGGATCCGGCGCAGAAGCATGCTGCCATTGATCAGTGCCGTTCCGATCCTCTTGGAGAGAATTCTGGTCGGGCGCGGATATTCGACGAGATGGTGATGGAGCGCAACGATCCAGCGAGCCTCGGGAAACGCGCGCAACGTGGCCGTGAGCCGGCTTGCCTGCTCTGCCTCGATCAAGCCGAGCGCATTCGTGAAGGAGAAGTGCGTATCCGCATTCGAGTTCAGCAGGACGACCCCAAGTCCATCCGGCGTCTCGGGCGCGAGCACCATCGGGAAGGCTTGCTCCCAGAGCTGGTTCAGGGGAGCGCCCCGCGAGCGCGCGCCGTCCGAGAAGTCCTTGATCGCGCGCTCGCAGGACGCGAGGCGGCGCGAGAGACGCTGGTCCGCGCCATCGCCGGCCCTCCCGGCCGAGACGCGCTCGCCCTGGATGCCTGCCGTGACCGCGAGCATCCGCAACTGCCGAAGACGCTTGGCCGGCGAGCCGGGGAGATCGAGCCGCGCAGGATTGGCGCGGTCCACCACGTTGACATCGTGGTTCCCCGGCAGGATCAGCATCCGCTCCATCAGGGCAGGATGGCGACCGAGCACATCCAGGAACTCGGCCCACTCCGTGGAACGGCCGGCATCGGTTATGTCCCCGGTGACGAGCACGAGGTCGAGGGGCCGCTCCGCGTGGACGCGCTCGAGCTCGGTCAGGACCCGTTCGAGAAGGCCGTTTCCCTGCGGCCCGTCGCGTCCGCATTCGATGCGGAACCCGTAGCGCTCTCCGACGACGTGCAGGTCGGAGAGATGGGCGACGCGCCAGACTCGGCCATGCGCCGGCTCGTCATCGAAGGCTTCGAGGTCGATGGGCTGGTCCATTGCCGCGTCAACGATGCCCCAGACCAGCGCCGCGACCGCGAGATAGAGGCCGACGATGACGACGCTGTTGGCCAGTGCCGGCATCAGCAGTCTCAGCGGGGAGGCGAGGTCCGCGATCTGGCCGGTCCAGCGGGAGTAGGGCCAGGCGCCGAGCACCAGCAAGGCGGCGACCGCCGACAGCAAGAGGCCGGCGCCCAGCGCCGTGGCTCGATGGAGGCGCGCTCCTTCGAGCCCGAAGCGCGCCGGCAGCCGATGCCCGGAGGCGTGACGCAGCGTCTCGCGCAGAAGCGTGAAGCTCGGTTGAACGACGAGCGCGTTGAGGGACCAGAAGCTGCCCTCGGCGAGCCGGTAAGCCCGCGCGCCGCCGAGCCAGCCGACCATTGCCAAGCCGATCAGCACGAGCCATGGCCAGAGGCCCGAGGCGGCATCTCCGAGCTTCCTGGAGACGGTGTACAACCAGGCGACTGCGACCAGGGGAGCGAGCCCCAGCAGGAGGCAGGGCAGGCCGATCAGCAGCATCCAAGCCAGGGCGAACTTGGGCAGGCTGATCTCGACGAGAAGGGTTCCCGCCAGCGCAGTCAGGGACCGCTTCCTGGGACTGGACGCATCATCCTCGATGTCGCCGCGACGCGGGTCGATCAGAAAGGCCATCGGGGCACGCCCTCCCGAGGATCACGGCCGCCGTGGCCGCTCGCCGGCGCGGCCTCGGGACGCCCGACCGGGCAAACAAGGCCGTCCGCTCCGATCCCGGATTCCGCGACCGGGCCGTGACAGATCTAGGCTAGCCGGCCGGCCCCGGGCCAGCGTCTGCCATGAACCATACGGGTTGCTGCATTCGGCCCCGGATCGGGTCATGCTGGCCGCCGAGGCGGGAACGGCCTGACGCCGGGCTCGCGGGACGAGGATTTGCGCTCGTCGAAGAATTTGCCGGCGAACCGAATCTGCGAGGGAGGACGAGCTGAGCCGCCCGCCGCGCTGCAGGGCAGCCGACGCCGCGCCGGATCCGACCGCGGCCGACCGGCGTCAGGATCGTGTCCCGTGGAACGTGGGTCGATGACGGCTGATCGAGGATTGCGCATATCCGCCGGCATCCTGGCCGTGCTGGGGCTCCTGACCGCGGCCTCGGCCGCCGTAACCGTGCTCGCGCCGATGACCTTCGCCCTGTTCCTGATCGCGATCGTCCGGCCCTTGCAGTGCCGGCTCCAGGCCCGGCTCCCCCGACCCGTCGCCCTCGCCGTCACCCTGACGGCGATCGTCGTTGCCTTGCTGGGCATCGCGGCGCTCGCGGCCTGGGCCTTCGGGCAAGTCGCCCAATCGCTCATCGCCGATGCTGGCCGCCTTCAGTCCCTCTACGAGTTCGGTGCGGCATGGCTCGGCGAGCGCGGCATCCTGGTGAGCGGCATCTGGTCCGAGCACTTCAACGTGAGCTGGCTCGTGCGAACGCTTCAAGGCGTGACGGGCAAGGTCAACACGGCCGTGAGCTTCTGGGTCGTCGCGCTTGTCTACGTGATCCTGGGTTTGATCGAGGTCGATGATGCGGCCCGGCGGATCGCCGCGCTCGACCGTCCGGAACTCGCGCGCATCCTGACGCGAGGAAGCGCCGAGACGGCGGTCAAGCTGCGCCGTTTCGTGCTGGTGAGGACCGCGATGAGCCTGGTGACGGGCATTCTGGTCTGGTGCCTCACGGCCGCCGTCGGGCTCCGCTTCGCCGCGGAATGGGGCGTCATCGCCTTCGTGCTGAACTACATTCCCTTCATCGGTCCGCTGATCGCGACGGCCTTCCCGACCATCTTCGCTCTGACCCAGTTTGAGAGCTGGCAGGCGGCGGCCGGCATCTTCGTCGGCCTGAACCTGATCCAGTTCGTCGTGGGCAGCTACGCGGAGCCGCGCGTGTCGGGCACCGCACTGGCGATGTCTCCCTTCGTCGTCCTGTTCGCGGTGTTCTTCTGGATGTACCTGTGGGGCCTGGCCGGCGCCTTCATCGGCGTACCGATCACGATCACGGTGCTGACCTTCTGTGCTCAGCACCCTGCAACGCGTTGGATTGCGGGCCTGATGGGAAACACGGTTCCCGCACGTTAGGGCATCGATCGCGCCTCGACCGCCGCTTCCGCAACGTCATCCGCGAGAGTGCGGCCTCATCTGCCGTCCCTGGCCGCGATCGGGGGCCGGCCCTGTCGGGTATCGCACGTGCGGATCGAAGACGATCGCCCCGCTCGGCCGAGATGGTAAGATCTCGTCGGTTGCAAAGCGCCATCGTCAAAGGCTTCGCCTCCCCGCGCAGCATTGACATGACCGGGACCTCTCCGATGGCATCGCGCGACGCCTCCGCGAGCAGCTGCGACGTATCGGGCCTCCCTGCTCCGCCGGCACTGACCGACGAGCGCACGCACGCCGCGGCCGCCGCTCTCATCCCGCTCGGCCTCGTCGAGGCGGCCTGCGCGGTCTTCGCCGGGTTGGACGTCGATCCGGCCCGGCTCCTCGCAGAGGCGGGCCTGGCGCAGTGGCAGCCCAGACGGAGAAACGGCGCGGTCTCCTGTGCCGCATTCGGCAGGCTGATCACGCTGGGCGCCGAACGGGCGCACTGCCCCCATCTCGGGCTCCTCGTCGGACAACAGGTCGCCGCCAACGCGCTCGGGCCGGTCGGATGCCTGATGCGGAACTCGGAGACCGTCGGCGACGCGCTGCGCGCCCTGGAGCTTCATGACTGGGCGTGGAGCTGCGGTGCCGCGGTCAGGCTCTGTGTCGAGGACGACATGGCGCTCCTCGGCTACTTTCCCTACCAGCCCGGCGCGAGCGGGACCGGCCTGAAGTCGGAGGGCGCGCTCGCCACCGTCACCAATGTCCTGCGCGCGCTGTGCGGCGCCGGATGGTCCCCGTCGGAGGTCCTGCTGCCCCGCTCCATGCCCGAGCAGACCGACCCCTACCGGCGCTTCTTCGGCGCGCCGGTCCGGTTCGACCAGGGGATGGCCGCGATCGTGTTCCCGACGCGTCTCCTGAAGCGAGGCATCGAGGGCGCTGACCCGGACACGCGCCACGCTGCGGAAATGCAGATCCGGCAGCTTGAGGCCGTCGCTCTGCCCCGACTGGTGGACGAGCTGCGTCAATTGCTGCGGACCGAGATCATCCAGGGTCGGTGGGCCGGCAAGGCGGTCGCGAGCCACCTGGCGATGCATCGCCGCACCCTCAGTCGTCGGCTGCGGGCGGAAGGGACGAGCTTCAGGCTGCTCGCCGTGGAGACCCGGTTCGAGATCGCGAAGCAACTGCTCGCCGACACCAACATCAGCCTCGTGCAGGTCTCGGCCACCCTGGATTTCTCCGAGCCCGCCGCCTTCACGCACGCCTTCCGGCGCTGGTCGGGCACGACGCCGAGCGCCTGGAGACGGGCGAACCAGGCGCCGTGACGGCCCGGGCTGCTGATCGGACATCGGGGCGATCGCTTCGCGAGCCGGAGCTCGGCACCGTCCGGCCATCGCGCGGGCTCGGCGACGCGCCGTGCCCATGACCCGTGCCCATGACCCGTGCCCATGACCCGTGCCCATGACGAGGCCGGCCGTTCGATCGTTCGAACGGAGGGAATGCCGTCGGGCAAAAGCGCTGGGCACGCAAGGCCGGCCCCGCCAGGGCGGTGGCTCCGCCCGGCGGCTTCGCGATCAGGTCGTGGGCGCCGCGCCTCAGTACGGGCGGCAGAAACCGGCATACGAGTCGTAGTAGCGGTAGGGACCGCAGCCGCCGTACGAGCCCGCGTTGCTCAGCGCGTAGCCGGCCGCGGCGGCGCCGACCCCGGCCGCGGCAAGGCCGTATCCGTAGGGCCGGTATCCCCCGTAGCGGCCATAGCCATACCCGTAGCGGCCGTAGCCCCCTCGGTAGCCCCCGGCCACGGCACCGCCGCGATATCCGCCGCGATATCCGCCGCGGAAGCCGGCCACGCGACCGCCCTGGAAGCCGCCGCCGCGGAAGCCGCCGCCATGGAACCCGCCGCCGCGGAAGCCGCCGCCGCCGCCGCGGAAGCCGCGCGCATCCGCCGTCACGCTGGTCAGGATCAGGGCGGCGACGGCCGCGGATCCGATGATGAGACTTTTCATGAAATTGCCTCCTGCTCGGAAGACAGCATGTCGGGCGCGTGCCGTCCCATCCGGCCCCGCCGGCCGGCCGGGGAGCCTGCCCGGCCGCGACACCGACGGGCGGGACGGTAGCGCCGAGGCGGGAGCGCCGCTTGATCGAGCGGGACATCCGGCCGTGTCGGATCTGGGCGACGTCGCGTCGGGCCCCGGCATCGCGGCCGGCGACGGCTCGGCCTCGGCGGCCTCAGGGCCATTGCGGCGATCGCGCGAGCTTGTCCTGGCGCGGTGGGCCTGCTGCAGCTAGAAGCAGCATCGGCATGATCGCGGACCGCACGACGTAGGACGGAAGTCAGTGAATTTGGTAGGAAGCTCGGTCCAGGCGTCTGCAGGAGATGCGTTATCGGGATCCCATGAGGATGGCCATTCGTCCCAGCCGCGCTCGAAAATGCAGCCGGCACGATAGCTTGAGGAACCTCATAGTCTAGACCCTGGCTCTGTTCCGGTTCGGCCGTGGTCGAATACGTGAGAAAATCAAGCCACGACCCGCATCAGTGATCCAAGAAAATGGCGATACAACAGCTGGGAGAGAAAGCATGCCGCGCAACATTTTGATCTTGGGAGCCTCGTATGGCTCCTTGCTCGCGACGAAGTTGTTGATGGCTGGTCACAAGGTGACCCTGGTTTGCCGAAAGAAGACCGCCGATCTGATCAATCGTGAGGGTACCGAAGTTCGGATCAAGTTGCGTGACGAGACGACCCACCGGGCCATACGATCGCGCGATCTGCCCGGCACCCTGGACGCGGCGCCGCCTGAAAACATCGATCCGACCCGCTATGACCTGGTCGTCCTCGCGATGCAGGAGCCGCAATACACCAACCACACGATCCGCGTCCTGATGATCAAGATCGCGGCGGCGAAGCTGCCCTGCCTCTCGATCATGAACATGCCGCCCCTGCCCTATCTCAAGCGGATCCCGGCGCTCGCGGAGATGGACCTGGAGGCTGCCTACACCAATGCCGGGGTCTGGGACCGGTTCGAGCCGGGATTGATCTCGCTCTGCTCGCCCGATCCGCAGGCCTTCCGCCCGGCCGACGAGGGGGCGAACGTCCTTCAGGTCGGGCTGCCGACGAACTTCAAGGCGGCGACCTTCGCGGACGAGGCGCATAACCGCCTGCTCCGGGAATTGGAGGCGGATATCGACGCGGTGCGGCTCGACGGCCTGGACGTCCCGGTGAAGCTCAAAGTGTTCGACTCGCTCTTCGTCCCCCTGGCGAAATGGTCGATGCTTCTGACCGGAAATTACCGCTGCATCACGCCGCGCGAGCCGCAGTCGATCCGCGACGCCGTGCACGGCGATCTGGCGCGTTCACGCGCGATCTACGAGCATGTCGACGCCATCGCCCAGCGTCTGGGGGCCGATCCCGGGGATCAGGTGCCGTTCGACAAGTATGCCAAGGCTGCCGAGAACCTCCTCAACCCCTCGTCGGCCGCCCGAGCCGTGGCGAGCGGGGCGCCCTTCATCGAGCGGGTCGACCTGCTGGTCAAACTGATCTCGCACCAGCTCGGCGCGCCTGACGCCGAGATCGACCGGACGGTCGACACCGTGGATCGGAAGCTCGACGAGCGGGTCATCGAGGGCGGATACGGCGCGGCGTGAGGGGCGGCCGTCTCGGCACCCGTCGCCAGTCACGGCTCTGTCCGATGCCGGCGCGCCGGGCCGTTTGACCTCCAACACTCGCGGACCCGGGCGTGACCGCGGCGGCCCCGAGAGAGGCCGCCGCGACGATCAGGACCGCTCGCGGCCTCAAGGTCCGTCCGATGCCGCGGCACGTCGCTCGCGTCATGGCAGGGCTCGCGTCATGGCAGGGCTCGCGTCATGGCAGGGCTCGCGCCGCGCCGGGCGCGCCCGGCGCGGCAAGCCGCCGACCTCAGACGTAGTGACGGAACACGGTCTCGACCATCTCGGCCTTTCCGGCCGCCTCGTCGTCGGCGCCGGCACACGGGCTTACCATGTCGATCGGCATGACGAGGGTCATCAGGGCCAGCAGCCGGCGAAGCGAACGGGCGAGGGACAAGCGAGCCTCCGTGGCGGGATCGGGTACGGCTCGTCACCACCGGTGGCGGCCAGGCAGTGCCCGGCGCCTTCATCGTCTCTTTCGGGCTGGCTGACTGTGACCGGGCTCATTGAAGGACCGCCCGGCGGGATCGCGCCGGGCTCCGCGACGCGCGGGGCGGACGGGCAGGGGGCCATCACCGGGCCGCCGCCCGGTCGAGAGCGCACGCGCGGCCCTCTCCGACGCTTCGCGCCGCGCAGCCGCGGCTCCGGCACGCTCATGCCATGACCGCTCGATTCCTTCGGCGCGGGTGCGGGCTCCCATCCTCGACCTCATCCTGAGGTGCCGCAGCGCAGCGGAGGCCTCCTTCGAGGCCGCTGGTGCGGCGCCTCAGGATGAGGGGGAGGGTGGGACGCTCAACGCCGAATGAACCCCTCCTTCGAGGCCGCTGACGCGGCCTTTCAGGATGAGGTCGAGGGTTCGGACCGTCAGCGCCGAACCGAAGGGATCGAGCGGCGGCGGGATCAGATGTGCCAGTCCGCGCTGCCCTGGCTGTAGAGGTTGGCCACGCCGTAGCTGTTGTAGCCGGCCGCGTTGCTGGCCAGGTCGCCCGCGTAGGCCTCGCCGTTGAAGCTGATCTGGTGGACGTAGAGGTTGCGGTCCGTCGCGGCCGAGCCGCTCCAGGCATCGTTGATGAACGTGACCGTGACGTCGTGGGAGCCGGAGCCGAACGCGCCCGTCACGCTGATATCCTGGGTCTGTCCCGCCGCATGCGACGCGTGCGTGCTCTGGACGTCGCCGACCTGCTTCCCGTCGACGCTCACGATGAAGCGCGGGTCGCCGTGATAGCTGTCGGCCGAGACGCGAAACACCAGCGTGTCGGTCTCGGAGGGAGCGGATGTTTCGAGGTCGGCGGTGGCCGACGAGGCACCGAACGTCTGTCGAAAGACCTCCCCGGCGCTCCAGTTCTGACCGTTTCGCAATTCGCCCGAGAAGCTCGCCGCGTTCGTCTCCCAGTAGTTCGCGTAGAGCATGTCGTGGTCCGAGAACCACTTGGCGGCATCCTGGATGTAGCCGCCGGCATGGGCATCCTGGATGCCCCATTCGGAGATCGCGGTCGGCTTGCCGTGAGCCGCAGCGAAGTCCTGCTGCCATTGCAGCCCGTATGCCTCATCGACCTTGCCCTGGAAGGCCTTGTGCGGGTCGGTCGAGTCCCAGGTGGTGTTGTAGTAGACGTCGGCCCCGATGACGTCGACGTCATGATCACCCGGGTAGGCGGTCGCGGGATCGATCACGCTGCCGCCGACATTCACGTCCCAGACGAACTTGAAGTCGCCCGACACCGCGCGAAAGCTGTCGACGAGGTGGTGGTAGGCATTGATGAACGCCTGCTCGTGACCCTGCGCCGCCCAAGGCGACCGGTTCAGGTTGAACTCCCATCCGACTCGGACATAGATCGGATCGCTTCCGGAATGGGCGGCCGCCAAGCCGAGGGCCGCCTCGCGGTAATGGTCGTCGAACGCGCCGGTCGCAGCCTGTTCCAGGCTGGACCCATTCACGGTGAGCGGCACGGACCAGATCACCGACCGCCCGGTCGGCTCCCAGAGCTGCGTGGCCCACGGAATGGATTTGTCGAACGCGTCCCAACTCGAATGGTCGAGGAACATCAGGACGTTATCGATCGGCCGACCGAGCCAGTTCTCGTACTGATAAAGCGAAGCAGAATCGTTGCCCAAATAAGCGCCAATTTTCATTAATTTATTCCTATAGCCTAATTTTTGTTGGCATCATTCGTTAATGCTGAGCTTATACATAAATTAACCTATCGCTCAAGCCTAAGATTGCTGCTGCGTTCGCACGGCCCTGCGCGCCGGCGCGACATGGGCCGGCTCTGTGCCCGGCGCGGTGACGAGGCGGGCGTGACGGGTCTGGCGGCGCTACCGAGGCTTGCAGGGAGGGCGTCGTTGTCATCGCGCCGCCCGCACCGGACTTGAGCGCGCGGCGCCCTGCGCCATGTCCCTTCGACAGGACCGGCCAAAGCAACGGACATGAGAGCCGGCCGAGGAGGATGCTCATGAAGACCGTGCCGGCCGATCCCAGCCGACCTTCAGGCACGCAACCGGCCGCTCGAGACGCCGAAGCGACGGGCACCCTCGCACGCCTCGGCATCCGCTTCACCGGCTGGGCCGAGAAGTGGTTCCCGGACGCCTTCATCTTCGTGGCGATCGCGGTGGTGATCGTGGCGCTCGGCGCCCTGGCGAACGGCGCGCCGGCGGCAGCGGTCGCCAAGACCTTCGGGGACGGCTTCTGGAGCCTGATCCCGTTCACCATGCAGATGGCCTTCGTGACGATCGGCGGCTACGTCGTCGCCACCTCGCCGCCGGTCCAGGCCCTGATCGACCGCCTCGCCACGATCCCCCGCACGGGACGCGGGGCGGTGGGCCTGGTGGCCACGGCGACCATGCTCTCGTCCTTCCTCAGCTGGGGCTTGAGCCTGATCTTCGGCGGCCTGCTCGCCCGGGCGCTGGCCCGGCGGACGGACCTGCGCATGGACTACCGGGCGGCCGGCGCGGCCGCCTATCTCGGCCTCGGCGCGACCTGGGCGATGGGCCTCAGCTCCTCGGCTGCCCAGCTTCAGGCCAATCCGAAGAGCCTGCCGCCGAACCTTCTGCCGATCACCGGGGTCATCCCCTTCAGCGAGACGATCTTCCTCTGGCAATCCCTCTTCGTGGCCGCGCTCCTGTTCGTGATCTCGGTCGTGATCGCCTACGCGTCGGCGCCGACGGCGGCCAGCGCCGTCACCGCGGAGGATCTCGGCGTGGACGTCTCGGCCAGGGAGGAGAAGCTCGATCCCCCGGCCCAGCCCGGGGAGAAGCTGGAGCATTGGCCGCTCCTGACCATCCTCCTCGTCCTGATCGCCGGCGGCTGGATCTGGCAGGAATTCGCGCGGCAATCCTGGATCGTCGCGATCTCGAACCTGAATACCTACAACCTGCTGTTCCTGACGCTCGGCCTGTTGCTGCACTGGCGCCCGAAGCGCTTTCTGACCGCGGTGGCGAGAGCGGTGCCGGCGACCGCCGGCGTCCTGATCCAGTTCCCGCTCTACGCCTCGATCAGCGCGATCCTCACGGGCGCCAAGAATGCCTCGGGCCAAACCCTGTCGGAGGTCATCAGCCACGCCTTCGTCAGCTTCAACACCGCGGGCAGCTTCCCGCTCTCGATGGGCGTCTATTCGGCGGTGCTCGGCTTCTTCGTCCCCTCGGGCGGCGGCAAGTGGCTGCTGGAGGCGCCCTACGTGATGCAGGCCGCCAACGAGCTGAAGGTGCATCTCGGCTGGGCCGTGATGATCTACAACGCGGCCGAGGCGCTGCCCAACCTGATCAATCCGTTCTGGATGCTGCCGCTGCTCGGCATCCTGGGGCTGAAGGCGCGCGACATCGTCGGCTTCAGCTTCCTGCAGCTCCTGGTCCACTTGCCGGTGGTCCTGTTCCTGCTCTGGGCGCTCGCCTTCACGCTGACCTATCACCCGCCGGTCATGCCCTGAGGGGGGCAGCATCAGGACGGGCAACCCGGGGAGTCCGGGCATTCCGGCCGGGAAACGCCCGGGGTCAGGGCCTGCACGTCGGCGCGAGGCGACGCTCCGGGTCCGATCAGCCGATCCCGGCCGAGATTGGGATGGCAGATTTCGGGCCTGGCAGATTTCGGGCCTGACAGAGTTCGGGCCTGACAGAGTTCGGGCCTGACAGAGTTCGGGCCTGACTTGGCGAGCGCGGCACGGCGAGTGCGGATGGTGGGCCTCGATGCGGCATCCGTAGCCGGCCGGCTGCGGATGCAAGATTGGCAAGCAGAATGACAGGGCTGGCGGGATCTGGATGAAGTAGTCGAAGAATCCTCGACCTTTCAGGAAAAACCTTTGATTGTAGATTGAGTTTTCGCGGCCTTGATCGGCAGTTCCGATACGGTTAGGCAAAAGGTCAAGCGTTCCTGCAAGCCTGGGCCAAGGTGCGTTTCCGTGCGCTCGCAACAGACGACCGATCAGCGCGCTTCATCCAGCTCGAGACGGTCCCGGCTCGCACCGATCTGGCGCGGCTACTTGCGCGTCCTGCGCGCCGCCATGGCCGTGACGGTCGGCGCGGCGATCCTCGTCCTCGGTGTCCTGTTCGTGAACTACGTCGTCCTGTCGACGCCGAAGGCGCGGGCCTATCGCGACCTCGACCCCTCCGTCCCCGAATGCCGCGACGGGCTCGCCCAGGGCTGGACCGTCCTGGCGGAGACCGGACGCCGGCGGCTTGTCGGGGCCAGCATGGTCGATGACGGCGGCTGGGCCGATGCCAGCAACGACGAGAACGCGGCCATCGCGAGCGATCCGCGCTGGCGCACCCGCTTCCGCTGCGCCCTGCAGCGCCACATCGTCACCTCCGAGCGTCCGGACGGCAAACCGCTCGATTACACGCTCGGCTTCCTGGAGTTCCAGGAAGACGGCGAGCCCTATGCCCTCGTGTCCCGCAGCGGCGGCAGCGACGTGGCCAATACGAGCGCGATGCTGCGCCACGCCATGGAGAGCCAGATGCGCGCGAGCGGCGCGGCGGCCTCCGGCGTCAGGCCGGTGATCACCCAGCTCGACGCGCTCAGGCAGCACCTCTCGACCGGGACGAACTACGTCCTGGTCTTCGTGCACGGCTGGCGCCACGACGCCCGCATCGGCGACGGCAACATCGCCGATCTGCGCCTCTACGCGGCCCACGCCGCCCGCTTCCTGCAGCAGCGCTGCTCCACCAACCCGAGGGCGTGCGACACCAAGGTCACCGCCATCTATGTCGGCTGGCGCGGCGCGCGCGTCGACGAGCGGGGCCTGCGGGACCTGTTCGGCGACGCGGTCGGAGGCTTCTTCGGGCAGGTCTCGGCGGCCGCCACCCTGTTCGACCGCAAGCCTGTCAGCGAGGCCATCGCGCCCGCCGCGATCTCGGCCCTGCGCTCCATCGAATCGGTCCTGGCCGCGCCGCGGCCGGACGGCGGCGAGCGCGACAACCGACTGATCGTGGCCGGGCACAGCCTGGGCGGCAACATGCTCGCCACCGGTCTCAAGGACGACGTGCTGAAGGCGGTGCGCCGCCACCGCTTCGGCGAGACGCTGCCGCCGGTCCTCGGCAACCTCGTCGTGCTGATCAACCCGGCCGCCGAGGCGAGCAAGTGGACGGCGATCCAGCGCGCCGTCTGGGAGCGCATCGCGCTCCACGCCGACGAGCATACCCCGGCGGCCGAGGTCGCCCGCGATGCCGGCTACTTCCCGCCCGAGCAGCGCCCCGTGCTGGTGTCGGTGACGGCGGCGCTCGCCTTCCCGGCGGGCGGCCTGCGGCCGGGCGACTGCGCCTGGATCGGCCTCGACGTCGACGACGGATTCCTGGCCGCACGGCAGCGGATCCGGCAGCGCCTCGCGGGCACCGACGCCATGTTCAGTTCCGGTGTCGACTACGATTGGGCGACGCACGACCTGTTCCCGACCTTCAAGCTCGATTTCCGTCCCGCGGCCGGCTACCTCGACCGTGCCGCCGCCCGCTTCGAGGGCCGCCGGCCCCGCGGGATGAGCTGCGCGCCGCCGAAGGCCGCCGGCGCGCTCGATGCGCTCCTGACGCTGCCGCTGCGCGCCCTCGCGACGGTCGCCGAGACCTTCCCGTTCCAGGTCAGCCAGAGGGAGGAATCGCACACGATCGGAAACCTCGATCCGTCCCGCCCGGCGGCCGGCGTGCTCGCGGACGCGCAGCCCTCGGCGGCGCCCTTCGGCACCACCCACGAACTGCTCGGCCTGCGCGATGCGGGCGCGGAGGGCCACCATCCCTACGCGACCTTGGCCGACGCCGCGATCGACTGCCCGCGTTCGGACCGCTGGCTGACCCGCGGGCGCGCCCGCAGGAAGGAGCTGTCCGGATTGTTCTGGGACAGCGAGGACCTCGCACCGGCCGAATCCGCCGATCCGAAGCTCGGCCGGCCGGCGGCGCGCTTCGTCCACGGGCTCAACCTCACCGGCATCGCGCCGATCACGCTCGCCAACGATCCCTTCTGGAACATGCGCGCCTTCGACAACGCGCTCTCGCGCCACGACGGCTATCGCCTGTCGTCGTTCATCTGCGCCATGAACCAGCTCGTGATGGACGACATCACGGAGAATGTGCCGCGCATGATCGACAGGATGGCCGCGCCGGGTCGGCAAGGCGCCGGGATGGGGCCCTGACCTCGGATGGCGTCGGGCCCAGAACTCCGCCGAAGCCGCAGGGCGCCGCCTCAGCTCACGCTCCGCTCCCGGCGGGCGAGGGTGCGCGCGAGGGCGACGAAGGTGCGGGCGATGACCCAGGCCGCGCGAAGGCTCGCGCGAAGGTTGCCCGAGACCTTCGAGGCCCCGCCCCTGCGCGCCCGCTGCCCCGCCGCGATCTCGCGGCAGGGCACCCTGGCCGCCGCGACCCGCATCAGCATCTCGAGGTTCCAGCCATAGCTCTCCTCGCGCATGCCGAGCCGGTCGAGCGTGTCCCGGCGGATCGCGCGGAACGGCGACATGTCGGTGAAGCGCACCCCGTACGTGATCCGGATCAGGATGCCGGCCAAGCGCCCGGCCACGATCTGGGGCATGCCGAGGGCGCCCGGCTCGCGCGGTCCTAAGAGCCGCGAGCCGTGCACGAACGCCGCCTCGCCCCGCGCGATCGGCCCGACGAGGTCGGGCACGCAGGCGAGCCGGTCGCTGCCGTCGCCGTCGACGAAGAGCAGGATCCGCGCCCCCGGCCGCACGGCCGCGATGCCGGCCTGGACCGCGAGCCCGTAGCCGCGGCGCGGCTCGGTCACGACCCGCGCACCCGCGGCCCGGGCGCGCGCCGCCGTGGCATCGCGTGAGCCGCCATCGACGACGATCACCTCGTCGGCCTCCTGCGCCAGGAGGCCGGAGACCACCGCGCCGATCGCCGTCTCCTCGTCGAGCGCCGGGACGACGGCCGAGAAACGGGCCGGGGAGGCGCTCACGCGGTCAGAGGCTCCAGCGCAGGCCGCAATTGGCGCAGGCCTCGGGCGGCCGCTCGGAGAGCAGCGCCTCGCGGAAATCGGCGTAGGCGGGCCCGTTCCAGATCGCCCGCAAGGTGTCCCGGGTCGCGTCGCCGAGGGTGTAGTTCTCGTAGCCCCGCTGGGAGAAGGGCGCGATGCAGCAGGGCAGCGCGCGGCCGTTCGCGGTGATGTACATGACGTTCCAGGGCCGCCGGCAGGTGGACCAGGGCGTGGCCTCGTCGGGCCGTTTCAGGCTCATGCCGGGCTCGGTCGCCGCGCCGGAGGCCGAGAAGGTCAGCCCGAGGCGCCGCGCCTCCGCCTCGGCCTCCGCGAGGATCGCCGCCTCCTCCCGGTCCATCCGCTCGTAGAGCGCCTGATCCGGCCGGGCGAGCCCGACGGCGTCGTGCTCGAAATAGACGAGGCGCTGCAGGTAGACCTCGCCCACGCCCGCCTCCGCCGCCACCCGCACGAAGGCGGGCAGCTCATGGAGCGTCTCCTTGAGGCCGGTGAGCCAGGCCGAGACTTTCGGTTTGACGTGGCCCTCCCGCTCCTGCAGGGCGCGAAAGGCGCGCATGTTCCTGAGGATGCGCGCGAAGTAATCCTTGCCGCGGACCTGGATGTAGGATTCGCGCGTCGAGGCATCGAGGGAGACGCGCAGCTCGTCGAGGCCGGCCTCGATCAGGGCGCGGCCGTTCTTCTCCGACAGGACCGTGCCGTTCGTGTTGAAGAGAACGTAGGTGTCCCGCGCCTTGAGGTAGGCCACCATCCGCGGCAGGTCCTTCACGAGCATCGGCTCCCCGACCCCGTGCAGGACGGCCCGCGCCAGGTTCGGCAGCTGATCGACGAGGCTCGTGAACAGCCCCCAGCTCATGTCGGCCGGGGGCTCCAGTTCCTCGTAGGTGCGCGGGCAGGTCGTGCAGAGCAGGTTGCAGCGGTTCGTGACCTCCAGATAGAGGCAGACCGGCGGGCGCTCGACCCGGATATCCGCGCGGGCGGGGGCGGCCTCGTGATACCGCCGCGGGTCGAGGGTCGCTGGACTGTCGAGGCGCGTCATGGCGGTCCTCCTGCGGCGGTCGTGACGGGAAGCGCGACGGTGGCGGGGCGGCGGCCGCGCCAGGCCGCGGCGACGAGCACGGCGGCGGCCAGGAGCGCTGCCCGCGTCTCGAACGTCGCCTGCGGGTCGCCCGGGATCACGTCGTAGAGCCCGATGGCGCCGACCGTGAGGACCCAGCCCGCGGGCGTGCCCGCCACCGCCAGGAACGGGACCGCCAGGATGGCGTACCAGGGGAATTCGGGCGAGGCCAGGAACAGGAAGGTGAGGCACAGAACGTTGATGTCGCGCAGGATCCGGGCGGGATCCCGCGCGCGCCGGAAGCCGAAGCGCAGACTGAGGCCCGCGAGCCCTGCGAGGCCGAGGCCGACATACACGCCCGCATCGTGGGGCAGGGCGCCGAATGCCCCGCGCCAGAGCCGCAGCGGGGTGAAGCCCCAGCCTCCAATGATGCCCTGCTCCTCGGCATAGCCCCCGCCGAGGAAGCCCAGCGCCCCCGCGCCGACCGACAGGTAGGGCGCGTAGGCCAGGGCCAGCGTCGCGAGCACGGCCAGGACCATGCGCCAGTCCCAGGGCCGCCACAGGGGCGGCAGGGCGAGCAGCGCGAAGGGCTTGGCGAGGGCGCCCAAGGTGACGAGGGCGGCCCCGAGGGCAGGACGGCCCCGCGCCAGGGCGAGCCAGATCCCGAGCATCATCCCGGAGACCATCAGCCCGTCGATATGGCCCTGGCCCGCGATCTCCCAGATCGGCAGCGGATGCCAGGCATAGGCGGCGAGGCGGTTCGCGGGCAGCGCGAGGCGGCGCAGCAGGCCCATGAGGGCGAGGACCGTGCCGGCTTCGCAGGCGACGAGGCCAAGCTTGATCGCGACCGGGCTCTCGGAGATCCGCGTCACGAGGAGGAAGAAGGCTTGCGCCGCCGGCGGGTAGATCGTGACCGCGTAATCCGCCCGGTTGATGAAGGGGAAGATTGCCGCATCACGCAGGGGCGCCAGGGCGGGATCGGCCGGCACGTAGCGATAGGGATTGATGCCGGCGCCCTGCACGCGGCCGTCCCAGACGTAGCGGAAGATGTCGGTGGAGAGGATCGGCGGGCTCGGGAGCGCGACGAGGCGCATCGCCAGCCCTGCACCGAGGATCACGACGACGACCCAGCGCTCGTCGGGCAGGGGCAGGCGAGCGGCGAGCGCCGCGACGAGCCCGCTCGCGACGGCAAGCGCCACGAAGGCGTCGTCGCCGAAGCGGAACAGGGCCGGCATCCCGGCCGCCACGAGAGCGAGGCCGGCCAGCGCGAGGCCGACAAGCGCGAGGCCGACACGGGCGGGGCCGACATGGACGGGGCCCGTCGGGGTGGCGACGCCCGGGCGGGCGGCCGGGGCGCTCACGGCAGACCGGCGAGGCAGGCCCGCGTCGCGGCGGCCTCGCCGCCCGCGAGGCGCGTGGCGAAGGGCAGCGGCCGGCCGTCGAGCTCGTCGCGGAGGATCCCGAAGGTCTCCTCGTCGTCGATATCATACCAGAGCGGCAGGCGCTCGACCGGCAGGCCGATCGCCTCGGCCCGGGCGCAGGTCTGCGCGAGCACCGCGGGCGTGCTCCAGGCGATGTCGGCGAACAGACCCGGATGGTCGGCCTTGAGGCCGACGAGGACATAGCCGCCATCGGTCGCGGGCCCGAGCACCACCCGGTCCCCCGCTCGCCGCAGGATGGTGACGGCCTCCGACAGGAGGTCCGGCGGCAGGGTCGGCGAATCGGAATTGATCAGGATCGCCCCGTCATGAGAGCCGTCCCGGATCAGCGCCCGCACGGCGCCGGCCAGGACCAGCCCGAAATCCGCCCCTTCCTGAAGCAGCAGGCCGAACCCGGCGGGCAGGAGAGCGCGCAGCTCCGGCTCCGTGCCGGCGGGCGCGTAGACGCCGTAGCCCCGGCGGCCGAGCGCCTCGGGGACCGCCAGGATGCTGGCGGCGACGTCGAGCAGGAAGCAGGCGGAGAGGGCCGCCGCGCGTTCGGGTCCGAGGGCGCGGGCGAGCCGGGTCTTGGTCACGCCCGGCCGAGGCGCCTTGCACATGATGCCGAGCGCTGTGGTCGCGAGGCCGGCCCTCACGAGGCGAATCGCACGAAGCCGGCGACCGCGCCGTTCGTCATGTCGGGCGGAAAGGCCCGCCGGAGCGCGCCGTCGAGGCCGAGGCTGCGCCCGGCGGCCACCAGGGCGAACATCGCCATGAGCGCGGCGAGGAAGACGTAGGTCCAGGGCCATTCCTGCGGGTGCTGGTAGAGGCCGAGCCAGAGCTGGGCGACGAACAGGACGCCGACGACGCCGACGAGCCGGACGCCGAGCCCGAGCATCAGCGAGACCGCGAAGGCGAGCTCGGTCAGGAAGACGAGCACGTCCGCGAAGAGGAAGTTCGGGACCGGCAGGACCCAGTTCTGGATGAGGTCGCGGTGGACCTGGAAGGCGGCGCTCTTCACCTCCTCGCTGGTCCAGAAGTAGAGCCCGTTCTCGGTCGAGAAGAGCGGCATCTTCCAGAACAGGTTCTGGAACCACATGCAGCCGATGAGGACGCGGATGACGAAGAGGCCGAGATCCCGCCCGGTGCGCTGGGCGGGATCGGCCGCCCATTCGCGGGCCGCGATCAGGAGGCTCGCGAGGACGAGGATCGCGAACAGCGCCATCATGACCCAGCGCGCGGCACCGAGCCCGACCTGATCGCCCTGGGCGGCCTGCAGGAAGGTGAGGAGGTCGTTGATCGGATCGGTGCGCATCGGGTGCCTCGCTCAGGCCGCAGGCCGTAAGGGGTCGTGGATGGATCCGGCCGGCCACGGCGGCTCGGCGAGCCGGGCCGGGAGGATGTCGATGCGCGAGGCGGCGCTGAGCACGCGCACGCCGCGCCGGCGCGGGGCGAGGGGCCGCCGGGCTCTCATGCGGCCGGCTCGTAGAAGGGGGCGAGCGCCGCCGCGTCGAGATCGCGGGCCGGCGCGTCGAGGACGATGCGGCCCATGTCCAGGACCACGATCCGGTCGGTATGGGCGAGCGCCAGGGCGATGTCGTGCAGCGCGAGCACCAGCGTCTCGTGGGTGCGGGCCATCTCGGCGAGCACCGCCGCGCCCTGCGCCCGATCGAGCGCCGAGACGGGCTCGTCGGCCAGCAGGATCGGCTGGCCGTTATAGAGGGCGCGCGCCACCGAGACGCGCTGCTGCTGGCCGCCGGACAAAGCCCCGGCCTTGGCGCGGATCGCCTCGGCCAACCCGACGCGGGCGAGCACGCGGGCGACCTCCGCCCAGTCGGCGGAGGCCGGCCAGACGAGGTTGCGCAGGTTGTGGATCGTCGAGGTCCGGTCGAGCCGGCCCATGTAGACGTTGTGGAACACCGAGAGCTGTCGCACCAGCGCCGCCCCCTGCGGCACCAGCGCGATCCGCTCCGGCGCCTGCGCGTGGATCAGCCCGATCAGGGTCGACTTGCCCGCCCCCGAGCGGCCCATCAGGGCGAGGCGCTCGCCCGCCCGGATCGTCAGGTCGATGCCCCGCAGCACCGGCCGCCCGTCATAGGCGGCCGAGGCGTCCGCGAGGGCGATGGCGGGCGGGCGCACAGGCCTTCCGCTCAGTCGAGCAGGCCGGTGGACTTGCCGACCTCGATCAGGGGCTCGTAGGCGGCGTTCGTCACCGGGATGAACCGCGATCGGCCGAACGGCTCGAGGATCGCCGGGTCGGCGATGCCGACGAGCGCGGCCCTGAGCCGCTCGGTGAAGCCGGGCCCGTAGGTCCTGTCGACGTCCCCGCGCACGGTCCACTGGTAGTCGGGAAAGGTCGGGCTCTCCCAGATCACCGAGACGGCCTTGGCGTCGACCTTGCCGGCTTTGGTGTCCAGGTCCCAGACCGAGTAGTCGACCGCGCCGACCTCGAAGGCGCCGGACTGGACGAGCTGGATCGTGCGGGAATGGTCGCCCGAGAAGCCGACGCGGGAGAACACCGCCTCGGGCGTCCTGCCGGCAAAGGCCTGCCGCACGAAGTATTCCGGCATCAGGCGCCCCGAGGTCGAGGCCCGCGAGCCGAAGCTGAAGGTCTTGCCCGCGATCTCCTTCGGGAAGTCGGGCCCCTTCGTCAGGCCCGTGCCGGCATGGGCGATGAAGTAGGTCTTGAAGGCGGCGTCCTCCGCCCCCTGCGCGATGGCCTGGCTCCCCGGCACCGCCCTG
This sequence comes from Methylobacterium nigriterrae, assembly GCF_037106235.1. Classification (NCBI taxonomy): domain Bacteria; kingdom Pseudomonadati; phylum Pseudomonadota; class Alphaproteobacteria; order Hyphomicrobiales; family Methylobacteriaceae; genus Methylobacterium; species Methylobacterium nigriterrae. Next base: position 228,393 of record NZ_JBAWTG010000003.1, read on the forward strand.
CGGGCCTGCACGCCCGTGAAGCCGCCGAACCAGGCGAGCTGGACCTGCCCGTTGCTGAAGGCGGTCACCGCCGCCGGATAGTTCTTCACCGGGATGTAGCGCACGGGCACGCCGAGCTTGCCCTCGAGGTAGGTCGCGACCTTGCCGAAGCGCTCGACCAGCCGGCTCTCGTCCTGGTCCGGGATGCCGGTGAAGACGAACGGCGGCTTGGCGGCCTCCGGCGGCTTGGCGGCCTCCTGCGCGGCGGCGCCACGGAGGGCGACGAGCCCCGAAGATGCGCTGAGCGCGAGCGCGCCGCCGACGAGGAATGCGGAGAACCGACCGAGCATGCGACCACCCCGAAGCTCGAGCCGTGGGGCGAGAGGAGCGCTCTCGCCGCCGCGTCCCGGAAAGATGCGCCACCGTGCAGGCTTCCGGCCCGATTCGCTATCGGACGCCGCCCGCGAGCCCACCGAAGGCCGCGTGACCGCACGGCCCACGATGTCCGGACCCGTTTTCGCCCGACCTGCGGCTCCGGTTACGGGCCGGACCGGGCAAGGGTTTCGGATCTGCGCCCGAGGCCCAGAAAGGCCACGGCCTTCAGCCGGACGGCGCCCCTGCCCTGGTCGCGCTCGAGATCCGTCACGAAGCGCGCGACGACGCTCTCGCGCGCTTCGCCTTGGGCCGCCAGGAGATCGGCGAGGCCCGGCGCGAAGGTCAGGCGCGCGGCGAGCCAGGATGCGGACGGTGCCTCGAGATCGGCCTGAAGCCGGGAGATCTCGATCGGCTCGAGACCGCCCGCGGCGAGGAGCGCGCGGAAGTCGCCCTCCGCGCAGAAGCGGAGCTGGGCCGGCAGGCCCGGCGGCGGCGGTTGCGGCCCGCGCACGGCCGTCACGGCGGCCAGGAGGCGGCCGATCAGTTCGTAGTTCTGAGGCTCGGTCCAGGTGACGACGGCGACCGGGCCGCCCGGCACGACGGTGCGGACGGCCTCGCGCAGCGCCGCCGGCGCGTCCGGGCACAGGATGAGGCCGAACAGCGAGAGCGCGGCGTCGAAGGACGAATCCTTCAGGGCGAGCCGGGCCGCGTCCATGACGGCGGCGGCGACGGGCAGGTCCGCGGCGCGCGCCCGCTCGCGGATCCGGGCGGCCATGCCCTCCGCCGCATCGATCGCGACGACCTGCGCGCCGGTCCGTGCCGCGGCGAGCGCGGCCCCGCCGGAGCCGGCCGCCACGTCGAGGCAGCGGGCGCCGGGGCCGAGCGGGAGCGCCCGCAGGGCCGCCGCCGCGAACCGGTCCGTCAGCGGCTCGAAGGCGGTCTCGTAGACGTGGACATGCTCGCTCCAGCGCCGGACTTGCTGGTCAGGTTGCAGACCGGGTGTCACCGCGCGCCCTCCTGTGCGAAGACATCGACGGGGCCGCGCACGGATCCTCTGTATTCCGCGACCGCCCGGGTGCGAAGTGGACATGAGCGAGACGCCGACCACCGTCGCGGAGCCACCGCGCAGCTTCTCCCTCGGGCTCGGGCTGACCAACGCGTGCAATCTCGCGTGCACGTTCTGCTACCGCGACCCGAGCCGCGTCGACCAGCTCGGCCCCGATCAGGTCAGGGCCGTGCTCGCGCGCCTGCCCGTGCGCTCGGTCAATCTCGGGACGGGCGAGAACGGGATGCACCCGCAGTTTCCGGCGCTCCTCGAACTGCTTCGGCGCGAGCCGGTCAAGCTCACCATCACGTCGAACGGCCACACGATCGCGGTGATCGACGATGCGCAGGTGCGCGCCTTCGCGGACGTCGAGTTCTCCATCGACTACCCGACCCGCGCCGAGCAGGACGCCCAGCGGGGCGAGGGCAACTGGGATCTCGTGATGGAGCAGGCCGCCCGCTGCCGCCGCCTCGGGATCGGCGTGACCTTCATCGCCGTGATGATGCGCACGAATTTCGACCGCCTGCACGAGATCGCCGCGATCGCCGCGCGCTTCGATGCGCCCCTGCGGATCAACGTCTACCAAGCCGTGCGAACGGACGCCTTCGCGCTCACCTACGAGGAGTACTGGGCGGGCTTCGCGCGGCTCTTCGCCGAGACGGACGCGATCGCCATCGGCGAGCCGCTGGTGCGGGCTTTCGCCGGCCTGCCGGCCCGGCGGGGCGGCTGCGGCGCCGGCACGGTTCGAGTGACGCCGCGCGGCACTGTGCAGCCCTGCGTCTACTGGGGCGGCCCCGGCCAGGGGCTCGAGGACCTCCTGCAGGCCGGCGCGGCCATCGTCGAGACGGAGCCTTTCGTCTCCGCCCGTTCTCTCCCCGAGCCCTGCCGCGGCTGCGTCCACGAGGCCGCCTGCCACGGGGGCTGCGCCGGCCGGCGGCGGCTGATGGACCGGCTCGACGCGGTCGACCCCTATTGCCCCGTGGTGCGCGGCGAGAACCCCCGGCTCGCCGTCACGATGGCGGCGAGCCGTGACCTGCCGAAGCTCGAGAGCGCCTGCACCACCATCGTGCAGGCGCGCCCCTGAGATGTCGGGGGGAGATCCCGCGCCGATCCGCGGCCGGCGCGTTGACCCGGGGCTTCCGTGCCATTCATCTCGGACCCGCGCCGCCCGACCCGTGCGGGATGCCCGCCACGGCCGGACGACGCTACCGGATGCCGGCCCTCGCTGGGCAGGCGCCGCGTGACCGAAACCGCATCCGCCGGGAGCAGCCATGACCCTCGAACCGATCCGCCTCACGAGCCTGGCCCATGGCGGCGGCTGCGGCTGCAAGCTCGATCCCGCCATCCTGCGGGGCCTCATCGCGAGCCAGCCCGCGGCCGGGCCGTTCGAGCGGCTCATCGTCGGCAACGAGACCGCCGACGACGCGGCGGTCTGGGCTCTCGACGACGGCACCTGCCTCGTGGCCACCACCGACTTCTTCACGCCGATGGTCGACGACCCGCGTGATTTCGGCCGCATCGCCGCGACGAACGCGATCTCGGACGTCTACGCCATGGGCGGGCGGCCGCTCCTGGCGCTCGCCATTCTCGGCATGCCGGTGGGCAGGATCGCGCCCGAGACCGTGGCGGAGATTCTGAAGGGCGGCGCCAGCATCTGCGCCGAGGCCGGCATCCCGATCGCGGGCGGCCACTCGATCGACACGCCCGAGCCGATCTACGGGCTCGCGGTGATCGGCAGCTGCCGGCGGGACCAGGTGCGCCGGAACAGCGATGCCCGGGTCGGGGACGCCCTGATCCTGACGAAGGCGATCGGGGTCGGCATCTACTCGGCCGCGATCAAGCGGGACGGCCTGCCCAAGGGCGGCTACGCGGAGTTCGTGGCGACGACCACGCTGCTGAACCGGGTCGGCGCCGATCTCGCCCGCGACCCGGACGTGCACGCCATGACGGACGTGACCGGCTTCGGCCTCCTCGGCCACGGGCTCGAACTCGCGCGCGGGGCCGGGCTGCAGGTCGTGATCGAGGCCGGCGCGGTGCCGCTCCTGACCCGGGCCGCGGCGCTCGCGCGGGAGGGCTTCGTCACCGGGGCCTCGCACCGCAACTGGGCGGCCTTCGGGGCGGACGTGTCGCTGCCGGACGGGTATGCCGACTGGCGCCGGCACCTCCTCACCGATCCGCAGACCTCGGGCGGCCTGCTCGTCTCCTGCGAGGCGGGCAGCGCCGCGGCGATCCGCGACCGGATCCGGGCGGAGGGCTACCCGGCGGCGGCGATCGTCGGGCGCATCGCGCAGGGCCCGGCTGGACTGCGCGTGGCCGATTCGGCCTGAGGCGCTCCTCCGGTCCGGGAGCGGCGAGCGGCCGCCCGCATCCGCACCGCGCCGGGAAGCGCGGGCTCGAGGGTGTCATCGACGGCCGCACGAACCTCCTCCGGCGCCCTCATCGATCGGGGAAGCGTACTGAACCCGACGCGGCTCGCACAGCGCGCCGCGGTTCTGCTAAGGTCGATCATCGACCAGGCCGCGACGCTGCTCTCGCAGTCGCTTCACCGCGGCGGCTCCGCGACGGGAGGCCAACGGGTGGCAACGTTCAGCGTCCTCGTCGCCTTCGCTGTCCGTCTCCTCCTCGTTCTGCTTTTCCTGCCCTTCAGCGCCCTCGACAAGATCCTCAATTTTCAGGGCGCGGTCGGGCAAGCTCAGGACGCCGTGGCGTCGAGGCGCGCGGCAACGGCCCTGATCCTGATCGGGCTCTTCGTCGAGATCTTCATGTCGCTCGGTGTCCTCACGGGCATCGCCGACCGGGCAGCCGCCTTCGTCCTGGCCGGGTATTGCGGCGTCACGGCGCTTCTCTGGAAGCAGTTCTGGAAGCCCGGAGACTTCTGGGCCCGCGGCGACAGCCGAGCCCGGGGCCTGTTCTGGGACTTTCTCAAGAACTTCGCGCTGGCGGGCGGCTTCCTGCTGGTCACCTTCGGCACGGGCGCCGCGACGGTCGAGAGCTTCCTCGCCGATCCCCTGGCGTCGTCCCATCCCTACCGGACCGCTCACGAGCAGGCTCGGCCATGAGCGCAAGCATGACCGCACCCGCGTCCGTTCGCTCCGGAAAGGCGCGCCGCGGAGCCTGGCCGACCGGGGAAAGCCTGCCGCACGGGCTTGCGCGCCCGATGGGCGTCACGGCGGGCGCTTGCGTGCTCGTCGCGGCGCTGACCCTCGGTTCCGCCGCGCAGACCACCGTTCCCGCCGCTCCTGCAGACGAGCCGGCCAATGTCGGCGACGCAAAACGTGCGGCGGTCGGCTACCATGATTCCGGCCGCTACGAACGCGACCTCGCCGGTGTCGCGGCCCGGGCGCGCGCCTGGATCGACGAGCGAGCGCGCCAAGTCGAGCGGCCGGCGATCGTCTTCGACGTCGACGACACCGCGCTCTCGAACTGGGAGGTGATCCTGGCCGACGATTTCGGGCGTGTCTTCGGCGGCCCCTGCGAGGCGCTGCCCGAGGGGCCTTGCGGTTGGGTCAACTGGGACTTGACGGGACGCAGCCCGGTGCTTCGGCCGGCGCTCGATCTCTACCGCTTCGCCCGCAGCCAGGGGGTCGCCGTATTCTTCATCACCGGCCGCGACGAACCGCAGCGCGCCGCGACCGAGAGGAACCTGAGTCGGGAGGGCTTCACCGAGTACGTCCGGCTCGAGATGGTGCCGTTCGATGCCCCCCGCTACGCCTCGGCAGCCGATTTCAAGGCGCCGCGCCGCGCCGCCATCGAGGCCGAGGGGTACCGCATCATCGCGAACGTGGGCGACCAGCCCTCCGACCTCGCGGGCGGCCATGCGGAGCGCGCCTTCCTCTTGCCGAACCCCTTCTACCGCATCCCGTGAGAGGCGCCGGCCGAGGCCGGGCCGAGCGTTCCCGGCCAGGCACGAGACCGGTTCGAACCGGAGGCATACATGCCCGACGCAGGATCCGCGGAACCGGCCGTTCCCCGCGAGTCCGACGAATGGCTGGAGGCCGACGGGCTTGGCGGCTTCGCGTCGGGAACGGTCTCGGGACTGCGTACCCGGCGCTATCACGCGCTCCTGTTGACGGCGGCGCGCCCCCCGGCCGGCCGGATCGTGCTGGTGAACGGCCTCGAAGCCTGGGTCGAGACGGGGTCCGGAACCTTCGCGCTCAGCACGCAGCGTTATTGTCCGGACGTCGTGTATCCGCGCGGCTTCGAGGCGATCCGGGCCTTCTCGGCAGAGCCCTGGCCGACCTGGAGCTTCCACCTTCCCGACGGGACCGGGATCCGTCAGGAGATCCTCGTCGATCCGGACGCCTGCGACACGCTCCTGCGCTGGCAGCGCATTGCCGGAGAAGGTCCTTGCCGGCTCACCCTGCGCCCGCTGCTCTCCGGGCGCGACTATCACGCGCTCCACCGGGAGAACGCCGCCTTCGACTTCACGGCCCGGGGCCAGGGCGGCAACGTGGCGTGGCGCCCCTATCCCGACCGCCCGGCGATCGCGGCACTGACCAACGGGCAATACGCGCACGAACCCACCTGGTATCGCCGGTTCCTCTACGCGGCGGAGCGCGACCGCGGGCTCGACGATGTCGAGGACCTTGCCTCCCCGGGCCTGTTCAGCTTCCCGCTCGAGGGCGTGCAGCCGGCCGTCATGGTGCTGCGGGTGGGCGACGGGACGGCGCTCCGCGCATCCGCCTACGCGGAATGGCTCGCGGCCCAGGCCCGCGCAAGCCGGAGCGCGGCCGGATCGCGGCTGCGCCGATGCGCGCGGAGCTACCGCGTCGACCGCAACTCCGGCAGCACCCTCATGGCGGGCTTTCCCTGGTTCACGGATTGGGGCCGGGACACGTTCATCGCGCTGCGCGGGCTGCTCCTCGCGCTCGGCGATCTCGAGACCGCCGAGGGCATCCTCGATGCCTGGGCCGGCGTCGTCAGCGGGGGCATGATGCCGAACCGCTTCCCCGATTCCGGCGACGCGCCCGAGTACAACTCCGTCGATGCCGCGCTCTGGTACATCGTGGCGGTGCACGACTTCCTCGCCGCCCGCGAGGCGGCCGGGCGAGCGGTGGCCGAGCCCGTCGGCGCCCGGCTCCGGGCGGCCTGCGAGGCCATTCTGTCCGGGTACATGTCCGGCACGCGTTTCGGCATCCGCGCGGACCGCGACGGGCTGCTGGCAGCCGGGGAAGCCGGCCTCCAGCTCACCTGGATGGACGCCAAGGTCGGGGACTGGGTCGTGACGCCCCGCATCGGCAAGCCGGTCGAGATCCAGGCCCTCTGGTTCAACGCCCTGCACATCGCGGCGGCCCGCTGGTCGCCGCGCTTCGCCGAGGCCGAGATCCGCGCGCGTGCAGCTTTTCGCGAGCGCTTCGTCAATCCCGCAGGCGGCCTGTACGACGTCGTCGATGTCGGTCACGTGCCGGGAGCGACCGATTCGAGCCTGCGCCCGAACCAGATCTTCGCGGTGGGCGGTCTTCCGGCCGCGATCCTGGAGGGCGAGGCGGCCCGCACTGTGGTGGATGTCGTCGAGCGCAGCCTCCTGACGCCGCTCGGGCTGCGCACCCTGGCGCCGGCCGATCCGGCCTATATCGGGCATTATGCCGGCGACCCGCGGGCACGGGACGGCGCCTACCATCAAGGCACGGTCTGGCCCTGGCTGCTCGGCCCCTTCGTCGATGCATGGCTCGCCGTGCGGGGCCGCACCGAGGCGGCGAAGGCCGAGGCCCGCGGGCGCTTCCTGCCGCCGCTCACGGCGCATCTCGACGCGGCGGGCCTCGGCCACGTGTCGGAAGTGGCCGACGGCGACCCGCCCCACAGGCCGGGCGGCTGCCCCTTCCAGGCCTGGTCGCTCGGCGAGTACATCCGTATCCAGCGCATGCTGGACGTAGCGACGACCTGACGGAGAGGCCCGACATGCCAGACCCGAGCCAGTCCCAGGATGCGCCGCACCTCCTCGACACGGCCGAGGGCCGCCGCCTGCGCGCCTGTGCCCAGGAAGGCTGGCATCGCTGGGGGCCCTATCTCAGCGAGCGGCAATGGGGGACGGTGCGCGAGGATTACAGCCCCGGCGGGACGGCCTGGGACTACCTTCCCCACGATCACGCGCGCTCGCGCGCCTACCGCTGGGGCGAGGACGGGATCGCCGGATTCAGCGACGACCGTCAGCTCTGGTGCCTCGCCCTCGCGCTCTGGAACGAGCACGACCCGATCATCAAGGAGCGGATGTTCGGCCTCACGAACGGGGAGGGCAATCACGGCGAGGACGTCAAGGAGCTCTACTACTTCCTCGACGGGACGCCGACACATTCCTACATGCGGATGCTCTATAAGTATCCGCACGCCGCATTTCCCTACGCAGACCTCGTGGCGGAGAACGGACGCCGCAAGGGCCGCAACCTGCCGGAATATGAGCTGATCGATACCGGCATCTTCAGCGAGAACCGGTACTTCGACGTCACGGTCGAGTACGCCAAGGCCGGTCCCGACGACATCCTGATGCGCGTCACCGTGGTCAACCGGGGTCCGGAGGCTGCCTCGCTGCAGGTTCTGCCGCAGCTCTGGTCGCGCAACACGTGGTCCTGGCGGGAAAGCGCCGCGCGGCCGTTGCTGCGCCTCGCCGAGGAGGCGATGGTCGAGGCCACGCGCGCGAGCCGGCCGACGCTCCTGTTCCGGCCGCTCCAGGCCGCCGAGTTCCTGTTCTGCGAGAACGAGACCAACGCCCAGCGCCTGTTCGGCTGGGGCGAGGCGCACCATCCCAAGGACGCGATCAACGACGATGTCGTGGCGGGCAGCCGCAGCCGGATCAATCCGCTGAAGGAGGGAACGAAATGCGCGGCGCTCAGCCGCCACGGGATCGCCGGCGGCGGGACCCTGGTGCTGCGCTATCGCTTGTCGCCGGATCGGCAGGCGCTCGACGCGGCGAGCTTCGACCGGATCGTGGCCGATCGCCTCTCGGAGGCGGATGCCTTCTACGCCGTGCTCCAGCGCGACATGGGCGATCCGGACGCGCGCCTCGTGCAGCGCCAGGCGCTTGCCGGGATGCTCTGGTCGAAGCAGTTCTACCATTTCGACGTCCGGCGCTGGCTCGCGGGCGATCCCGGCCAGCCGGAGCCGGCCGAGAGCCGCCGCCACGGGCGCAACAGCGACTGGGAGCACCTCAACAACGCCGACATCGTCTCCATGCCGGATACCTGGGAGTATCCCTGGTACGCGGCCTGGGACCTGGCCTTCCATTGCGTGACCTTCGCGCTGATCGACCCGAACTTCGCCAAGGGGCAGCTCATCCTGCTCACGCGCGAGTGGTACATGCACCCGAACGGCCAGCTGCCGGCCTATGAATGGGCCTTCGGCGACGTCAATCCGCCGGTCCATGCCTGGGCAGCCCTGCGCGTCTACCAGATGGACCAGGCCCTGACGGGCAGGGCCGACCGGGCCTTCCTGGAGCGCGTCTTCCACAAGCTGATGCTGAACTTCACCTGGTGGGTGAACCGCAAGGATGCGCAGGGGCGCAACATCTTCCAGGGCGGCTTCCTGGGCCTCGACAACATCGGGATCTTCGACCGCTCGGCCGCGCTGCCGACGGGGGGCTACATCAACCAGTCGGACGGCACCGCCTGGATGGCGATGTATACGCTGAACCTGATGCGCATCGCGCTCGAGCTCGCCTCCGAGGACAACGTCTACGAGGACATCGCGACGAAGTTCTTCGAGCACTTCCTCTACATCGCCCAGGCCATGACCAACATCGGCGGCTGCGGCATCGGCCTCTGGGACGAGACGGACGAGTTCTTCTACGACGTGCTGAACCTGCCGGACGGGCGCATGCTGCCCCTGCGCATCCGTTCGCTGGTCGGCCTGATCCCGCTCTGCGCGGTCGAGGTGCTGGACGTCAACCTGGCCGGCCGCTTCCCGGGCTTTGCCCGTCGCGCGGACTGGATGCTGCGCAACAGGAGCGACCTCGCCGCGCTGGTCTCGCGCTGGAACGAGCCCGGGAAGGGCGAGCGTCTCCTGCTCGCGCTGCTGCGCCGGCATCGCATGAAGGCGCTCCTGACGCGCATGCTCGACGAGACCGAGTTCCTGTCGGACCACGGCCTGCGGGCGCTGTCCAAGGTGCATGCCGAGAAGCCCTTCAGGCTCGACTGGAACGGGGCCGAGTTCGTCGTCGATTACGAACCGGGGGAATCGACCAGCAGCGTGTTCGGCGGCAACTCGAATTGGCGGGGGCCGGTCTGGATGCCGATCAACTATCTGCTGATCGAGTCTCTCCACCGGTTCGGCAGCTTCTACGGCACCGACACCCGGTTCGAATGCCCGACAGGTTCCGGACACTATCTGACCCTGCCGGAGGTCGCCGATGAGCTCGCGCGCCGCCTGACGCGCCTGTTCCTGCGCGGGCCGGATGGGCGCCGCCCGGTGCTCGGAGCCAATGACCAGCTCCAGAAGGACCCTGCCTTCCGCGACCACGTGCCGTTCCACGAATATTTCCACGGCGACACCGGCGCGGGGCTCGGCGCCGGGCACCAGACCGGATGGAGCGGCCTCGTCGCCTTGCTGCTGTTCCCCGATCTGCAAGCCAGGATCCGCCCACCGCCCTACGCGGAGAGATGAAGCTCCGTCCGGTGCTCGTGCCAGCGCCCTCCGATGACCGTGCGGACCGAACCACAGCAGGCGGGCTTGCGCGGCTTCCCGCCATCGGCTCGGATCACGGCGTGGAAGCTTCCGGATGATGGCGCTATCCAGCACCTTCGGGACGCCGGGTCCCGGATTCCGGAAGGCGCGATGGACCGACTTGACGCCATGTCCGTGCTGATCGCGGTCGTCGAGGGAGGCAGTCTCTCGGCGGGCGCGCGCCGTCTCCGCCTGCCGCTGACGACGGTCAGCCGGAAGGTCGCGGAGCTCGAGCGGCACCTGCGCACGCGCCTTCTGACCCGCACGAGCCGGCGTGTCGATCTGACCGAGGCCGGCCAGGCCTACGTCGCGGCGGCCCGGCGCATTCTCGAACAGGTGCAGGAGGCCGAGCGCGCCACCACGGGCGAGTACAGCGCACCGCGGGGCGAACTGGCGGTCACCGCGCCCATCGCCTTCGGCCGGAGGCACGTGGTCCCGATCGCCACCGACTTCCTCGGCGCCTATCCGGAGATCGCGATCCGGCTGCTGCTGATCGACCGCAGCGTGAACCTCGTCGAGGACCATATCGACGTCGCGCTGCGCATCGGCCCGCTCGCCGACAGCGCGCTCGTGGCGACCCGGGTGGGCACCGTTCGGCGCGTCGTCTGCGCCGCACCCGGCTACTTGGCGCGTCGCGGCGTCCCCGCCGAGCCGGAGGAGCTCGCATCCCACGACCTCGTCACCTTCGAGGGCTTCCCGGCCACGGCCGATTGGCGGTTCCGGCGCGGCGCCACGTCGCTCTCGGTCCCGGTCCGCCCCCGGCTCGCCGTGAACGCCGCGGAGGCGGCGGTCGATGCCGCCTGCGCCGGTCTCGGCATCACCCGTGTGCTCTTCTACCAGGCGGCCGACGAGATCCGGTCCGGGGCGCTCTGCGTGCTGCTGGAAGCCTACGAGCCGGAGCCGCTGCCGGTCAGCTTCGTACATCCCGAGCGCGGTCTGCTGCCGCTGAAGGTCCGCGCCTTCCTCGACTTCGCCGTCCCACGGATGCGGAGCCACATGGCCGCCCTGTAGCCGGAGCCGCCGCCCTTCCGTTTTCCGGGAGAAAGCTTCCCGAACAAGCCATCTTATGCCGAAATCAAGGAAGGTCTACCTCAAGCCGCGAGGCCGGAACGCACCGGATGAGGGCCTCGGACGAAGCCCGACGTCGGCATGACCGGGCCAGGAGGAGAGACCTCGATGAAGCGCCTGATCATCCCCGCCCTGCTCGCCGCGACCGCACTCATCCCGGCCGCGCACGCCGCCGGGCCCGCCGAGGCCCCGGCATCGTCCGTCGAGCAGGCGAGCGTCACCCACTACCGCACCGCCAAGGTCGATGGAGTGAGCGTGTTCTACCGTGAGGCCGGCCCGAAGGACGGGCCGGTCGTGCTCCTGCTGCACGGCTTCCCGACCTCCTCGCACATGTTCCGCAACCTCATGCCTCTCCTGGCCGACCGCTATCGCGTGATCGCGCCCGACTATCCGGGCTTCGGCCAGAGCGACGCGCCGGACCACGAGGCCTTCGCCTACACCTTCGCGCACTACGCCGAGATCGTGGACGGGCTGCTCGGTCAGCTCGGCGCGACCCGCTACGCGATGTACGTGATGGATTACGGCGCCCCCGTCGGCTACCGGCTCGCGCTCAGGCATCCCGAGCGGGTCAGCGCGCTGATCGTGCAGAACGGCAACGCCTACGAGGAGGGGCTGAAGGCGTTCTGGGACCCGATCAAGGCCTACTGGGCCGAGCCGTCGGCCAGGAACCGCGAGGCGCTCGCGTTCCTGGTCGAGCCGGCGGCGACGAAGTTCCAGTACGTCGACGGCGTGGCGGACGTCTCGCGCATCGACCCGGACAACTGGCTGCACGACCAAGCTCTGCTCGACCGTCCCGGGAACAAGGACATCCAGCTCGACCTGTTTCGCGACTACGGCACCAACCTGGCGCTCTACCCGGATTTCCAGGCGTTCTTCCGGGCGCGCAAGCCGCCGACGCTGATCGTGTGGGGCAAGAACGACACGATCTTCCCGGCCGCGGGCGCGCATCCCTATCGGCGCGACCTGCCCGATGCCGAGCTGCACCTCCTCGACACGGGCCACTTCGCGCTGGAGGACAAGCTCGACGTGATGGGGCCGCTGATCCGCGGCTTCCTCGATCGCACTCTGACCCGGCGCTGAGGCCGTTCCCGCCCGTCGCACCTTCCGGCACGGGGCCGCGAGGTCCCGCCGGCTCCGCAGGAGGCAGCCATGAGACACCGCTTCTTCGATCTCGCCTTCACCCCCTCCGTCCAGGCCGAGCAGACCCGCCGGGGCTCGCGCGCGGCCTACGCGGCTGCCCGGGGCGGGCCTGCCGACGCGGACGGGCTCTCCGACCGGGAAGGCACGTTCATCGCCGGGCGCGACAGCTTCTATCTGGCGAGCGTCTCCGAGACCGGCTGGCCCTATGTCCAGCACCGAGGCGGGCCGGCCGGGTTCGTGCGCCGGCTGGACGAGAGGACGATCGGTTGGGCGGAGTTCGCGGGAAACCGCCAGTACGTCTCGGCCGGCAACGCCGCGGTCGACGACCGGGTGTCGCTGTTCTTCATGGACTACCCGCACCGCCAGCGCCTGAAACTGCTCGGGCACCTGCGTTCCTACGAACCCGGAGAGCGCCCGGACCTGGCGGAGCGGCTCGCCGTTCCCGGCTATCGGGCGCGGGTGGAGCGCCTGGTCACCGTCGCGGTCGAGGCCATCGACTGGAATTGCCCGCAGCACATCACCCCGCGCTTCACCGCCGCCGAGATCGAGGCCGCCGTGGCGCCGCTTCACGCACGCATCGCCGAACTCGAAGCGCGCTTGGGTAGGCAGGCGGCCGCAGGCGACCGAGACCGAAGCCATCCGGAGGCACCCGATGTCCAACCTCGTCCTTGAATCGCGGACCGCGCGCGCCCCGGAGACCGCACAGGCCGGCGAATCGGTGCTGACCGCGCACGTCGCGCCCGATCTGGCCGCGCGGGCCGAGCGCGACGGCTGGCATCAGCTCGAAGCCCTGCCGGTCGGCCTGTTCGCCTCCGTCATGGGCCTGACCGGCCTCGGCGTGGCCTGGGACCTCGCCCACGCGCGCTACGGAAGCCCCGCCTGGATCGCCGACGCGATCGGGTGGGCGGCGATGGCCGCCTTCGTGGCGGTCGCGCTCGGCTACACCGTCAAAGTCGTCCTTGCCCCGCAGGCGGTGCGCGCCGAGTTCCGTCACCCGATCGCCGGCAACCTCTTCGGCACGCCGCTGATCAGCCTGCTGCTCCTGCCGATCCCGCTCGCGCCCATGAGTCTCGGGCTGGCGCGGGCACTCTGGGCGCTCGGCGCATTCGGGATGACCGTCTTCGCCTGGGTGATCGTGAACCGCTGGATGAGCGAGCGCCAGCAGGCCGCGCACGCGACGCCGGCCTGGATCGTCCCGGTCGTCGGCCTTCTCGACCTGCCGCTCGCCCTGCCCGGGCTCGGCCTGCCCTCGATGCACGGCGTCATGGTGTTCGGCCTCGCGGTCGGGCTGTTCTTCGCCGTGCCGCTGTTCACGCTGATCGTGTCGCGGCTGCTGTTCGAGGCGCCGATACCTGCAGCGCTGCAGCCGTCGCTGCTGATCCTGGCCGCGCCCTTCGCGGTCGGCTTCTCGAGCTACGTCGCGACGACCGGCGCGGTCGACCTGTTCGCGCAGTCGCTCTACGCCCTCACGCTGTTCCTGCTGGCGGTGCTGCTGCCGAGGCTCGCCCGGTTCGGCCGGAGCTGCCCGTTCCGGGTGGCGTGGTGGGCGGTGAGCTTCCCGCTCGCGGCCTCGGCGGTCGCGGGGCTGAAGCTGGCGGCGGAGCCGGGCTGGGTCACCGACGGCGTCGCGCTGGCCCTGCTGGCGCTCGCGACGCTCGTGATCCTCTGGCTCCTCGTACGGACGCTGCGCGGTCTGGCGCGCGGGGAGCTGCGCACGCTCTCGCAATGAGGCGCGGCACCACCGAGGGCGCTCCGTCCACCCGGCCCGTCCTTCACCGGTCGGCCGGATGACGGCGTCGTGCGTAGCTCGGACCGACATGAGGACCGCCGCGTTCCGGCAGACGCCGAGAGTGCCCCGCTCGGCGGCGCGACCTGACCTGCCGCCTTTCATCTCCGGGCGATCGGCAAGGTGCCCGGCTATCCCAGCTCGAAGGTTGCTATCCCGTAGGTCCGGGCAAGAGGTAGATCGGGCCTCGCGCCGCGATACATCCGAGCCGTCTCGAACACCGGTGACAGACCGTAATCGCCGGCGAGCCGGACGGCGGATGGGTTCGGCTCGGGGAGGTCGAGGAAGACGGGCTGAGCGTCAACCCGCGCTGCGAGCGCCCGGAAGAGCGCATCGGCCTCGCGTCTCCCGTCGGCAAGGAGAGGTCCGACCTTGTAGCCGCTCCGGCAGGCTCGCACGACGCCGTAGCCCTTGATCGTCCCGTCCTCGACGAAGGCGACGGCGGCGCGGGTATCGGGCCGGAGCCAGCAGCGCAGGAAGGCTTCGCGCGGCGCGGGAAAGTATGGCCGGTCGTAGGCCAGGACGGCCTCGACGAGATCCGGCCCCACCGCCTTCAGGCGCTCATCCCGCGGAGCTTCGACCCGGGGAACGCCGCCGAATCGCACGTTGCGATGCGCCAGGACGAAGCCGGACCGCGTGTAGTTCGCCTGCTGGGCGACGACACCGTCGAGACCGACGATCCGATCCTCCAGGTAGGCCATTCCGGCCTGCCAGAGGCGGTGGCCGAAGCCCTGTCCGCGCCGGTCCGGTCGAACGATGTAGAGGCCCAGAAAGCCAAACCGGCCGCCGTAGCGAACCACCGAGATCGCGGCGGCGGGCTCGTCCTCGAGGCAGCCGACCAGGAAGCCTCTCGGGTCGGCAGCCCGGAAGCAGCCGGCATCCTTCAGGCCTGGATTCCAGCCCTCCGCCGCAGCCCACGCGATCGCCGTGTCGAGGTCGTGGCGCTCCATGACCCGAATCGTCAGTCCGCCAGGGGCATCCTGCGTCATGTCGAGCCCCGTCGGCCCTCGCCGCAAGCAAGCCGGTCGATCGATGCGTGGAGGGGCTCCATGCACGAAGGCGCGAGCCCGTCGGCCATGCCAGGGGCACCAGTGGAGCACGGATCGCGCGCCGTGGACACGCCGATATTCGCCCCCCTGCTCCCGGCTGGTCCGAGGCGGCTCCGCCGGCGGGTTTCCAGGATGCTCCTGCTGCGCGCAGGGCCGCTCCTCTCGTCGTGCGTCCTCGCCCCGTAGCCTCACGGCTCGCGGGGCCTTCGATGCGTGGCGCCGTCCGCCCGGGCCGGCGCTCGGGCCGGTCAGGACAGGTGCCAGCCGCTCTCGATGGAGGGGGTCAGGTGCTGGAATGCCTCCACGCTCTCGCCGATGCCGACCGCCACCTGCGCCCGCGTCAGCGCGTTCGCCGTCAACGCGCCGACCCAGTACAGCTCGCCGGCCGCATCCGCTGTCCGCCCCAACGCGCCTTGGTAGAGCGCCTCGACGTACTGCGTGTCCGTCAGGGGCGTCGGATGAAGAGAAGCGTATTCGGGCGAGGAGAGGAAGCTTTGCGCGATGCTCGCGAGCGGCGTGCCGCCCTCGGCCGCGGCGTCCCATGTCTGCAGGCCGCCGGCATCCGGCGCGCGGTCGAGCAGGGCGTAGTACAGGCGAGCCACGTTCGCCGCCTCCGGGTCGGACACGAAGACGCCGGTGGTGAATGCCGGCTGCAGCTGGGCGACGTGCTCGGCCGAGAACACGAAGCTGTCCGCCACGTCGGCACGCGACGCCCCGCCGTTCAGAGCCGCCGTCCAGTACTGAGCGCCCGCCGCGTCGCCCGATCGGCCCAAGACGGCCTGGTAGAGCTGCTCGACATAGCCGGCGTTGTCGGACGCGTTAAAGTGCGGCTGCCCCTCGGGCGAGCCGAGGATGGCCTGCGTCACGTCGTGCAGCGAGGCGCCCTTCTCCAGGAGCGTGACCCAGCCCTCGCTGAGCGGGTCGGGATCGCGGGCGAGCAGCCCCTCGTAGAGGGCGTAGACCTGGCCGCCTGGGCTGTTCACGTCGAAGGTCAGGGCGCCGAACAGGCTGGCATCGAGCGTTGCCGCGTCGGAATACCCGTTGACGTTGAAGGTCGCGGTGCTGCCGGTGCCATACAGCCCGGCCGCGGTGCCGTTCGGTCCGCCCAGAGTGATCGCCGCGTCCGCGCCGTCATAGGCCAGACCATTGAAGGTCAGGCTGTCGACGTAGAGGTTCCTGTCCTGCGAGGAATCGACGAAGGCGTCGTTGAGGAAAGTAACGGAGATCTGCTTGGCCCAGCTGAAGTCGCCGGTGAGGCCGATATCCTGGAACGCGTCGTCACTGAACGAGGCGCCGGTCGTGAAGGTGCCGCCGACCTGGATTCCGTTGATCTTGACGGTGAAGTTCGGGTCGCCGTTGTAGCTGTCCGCGGCGACGCGCAGCACCAGGCTGTCTAAGGGCGTCATGGCGTTTCTCCCGTTATGGTTGTATCGCCCCCGACGGCCAGCATCCGGTGTAGGTAACGGATCGGCAATTTATCCAGACGGATTACGTAGATACTAAGACAAAATAGTGAAATTTGGCTTGTGTACGGCGTCCGTATTAATACAAATTCGCTAATAGAAGCCGGTATTGCCCGAGGGTCACGTCTCGGGCGGCAGATTGTCTTCGGTTTGTCTTGTGCTCCATTGATCGCGGGCGCAGGGTTATCGGTCAGGGCGGCGGTCTCGACGACCTCGGGCCCTTCCGGCCCCTCCGCGGCGGCGGTCTTGGCTTCCGCCGGAAGTCGGGGCGTTAACCATCGACGCACCGCCGGGGGTGACATCTCCAGCCCCCGACCCAGTTTCGCCCTCGATGCGGAGCGAAGGATCGTCATGGGACGCAGGGCTCACGGAAGGCTGCCGACAAGGCACCGGTCTGCGGTTTCAGGCTGCCGACGCCACGTGGCGTCAGGCCCTTGCCGACCTGTTCGGTGAGGAAGGGCTCGAGACCCGTCGCTACGACGAGGTCGGTCGCGGCCAGCCGGGGTCTCGCCTCCGGCAGGCCTACGATGCCCGCGAGCGGGCCTATCGCCTCTGGCTCCGAGCCCGCGGCCTCGGCGACTTCCGATACGGGTGCCGAATCGGTGACCCGCGCCCGGCCGGTGCCATCGTGGCGCAACCCCGACCCACCGAGCGGGGTGAGCGCACCCGGCAGGCTTTTCGCGTCGCGCGAGAGCGATGCGCCCTTGAGGTGAGCAGCCTCGCCGATCTCGCCGACGTCGACGTCGCTCTGATCATGGCCATCGAGAGTGGCATCGGTCAGGTTAGCCCGGAAGAAGCCGGGCGGGTCGGCCGGGTGCTCGGCCTCACGGCCGAGGGGGAACCGGTGCAAGCGATGCGGGCGCTGTACCGGGCTCGCCAGTTCTGAGGACCGCCCGGCACGAGCCGCCTTCCCGCAGGCGGCGGATGAAACGCCCGGCCTGATCGCGAGACCGTCAGGCCGTCGACGTGACGCCGAGTTGCTGCATGGCGGTGATGAGGGCGGAGGGCCGGCAGGGCTTCATCAGCAGCAGGCTGTTGTCGACCGGCCGGGGCATCCCGACGCTGTAGCCGGTCACGTAGATGACCGGCAGCCCGGGGAAGCGGCTGCGGGCCCGCTCGGCGAGGTCCCAGCCTGTGAAGCGGTCGGGCAGGCGGATATCGGTGAGGAGCAGGTCGATCGGCTCGGCAGAGTCGAGCAGAAGGCCCGCAATCCCGTAGGTTTCCGCCGGAATGACGTTGAAGCCTGCTTCCGACAGCCCGTCCGACACGACATCCAGCAGTTGCGATTCGTCCTCCACAACGAGGACCGTCGGTCCGGCGCCGCCCCCTGCCCTGGGTCGTTTCCCGGCCTCGCCGCGGAGGCGGCCCGCCTCCGCCAGCAATGTGTCGCCCTGCTCCCGCAGGGCTCGTGACACGTCAAGTTGACCTTGCCGTTGAAAATAGGCGGCGGCGGCATTCAGTTCGAACGCGACGGTCTCATCGACCAGGGCCGCGGACTGAAGGTCGGCAGGAATTCGCATCGACGCAGCCTCCATAAGCTCCCCATGCGAGCGAACGGTCTGAATCATACCGTAGCGTAGGCGTTCCTAGACAATGTGCAACCAAGACTGATTCGAGTCGGCCGAGAATAGTAACATTATCTTACAAAAATATTTTCTGTCCTATCGACCTGCCGTGACCCCGCGTCGCTGGCGAATCATTGTCCGGTGATTTCCGAGCGACAACGCCGACGATCGCGCACGGCACCGGTACGCAATTGCGCCATGTCGAGCAGCTAGGGAATATCCGCGGCGTGGGAGCGATCCTACTAGACCGATCTCCCTCGAGTGTTCCGCGATGGCATTCCCCCTCTACGTCACGGACCCGGAAGGCTGGCTGACCTATTACAACGACGCCGCGGTGGAACTGTGGGGCCGCCGCCCGGAGATCGGCAAGGACCGCTGGTGCGGATCCTGGCGCATCTACAAGCCCGATGGCACGCCCGTGCCGCATGATCAGTGCGGGATGGCGGTTTCGCTCAGGGAAGGCCGCGCCCTCCAGGGCGTTCGAGGCCTGCTGGAGCGGCCGGACGGCACGATGGTTCAAGTCGTGGCATATCCGTTTCCTCTGCGCGATCCCACCGGGGCCGTCATCGGAGGCTCCAATGTCATCGTGAGCGTCGGCTCCTCGCCCGACCCCGGGCTGGATGCTCAGACCGGACCGGAGGACCAGCATTGAGCGCGCTGGACCGGCCGCTCGACCGGAGCGTCCGAGGCCGTCTGCGCGGCCAGGGAGCGGGCCGGCCGCTGCACAGGGCCTTCCGCCTCGGAGCGGATCGACGGCGTGCCGCCCGCCCGGTCCCTGGTCTCCGGCCTGCGCGTGCGGGCAGCCTCCATAGCCCTGCCGGCGCGGTGCCGCGATCGGACGCCGACACCGCTCCGCAGCTTAACCGGTCGCTTACCCATCTCGCCGAGGTTGCCCGTCCAGATTGAGGAAGGGGCAATCATGACCGACACCGTTGGGATCGCCGGCGACCGCATCCGCTCCATCATCGAGCGCATCGAGAAGGTCGAGGAGGAGATCAAGGATCTGATGGAAGCCAAGAAGGAGATTTTCCTCGAGGCCAAGAGCGAGGGTCTCGACGTCAAGATCCTCAAGGAGATCCTCAAGCTCCGCAAGCAGGACCAGGACGAGCGGGACGAGCACGAGACCTTGCTCGAGGTGTATCTGCGCGCCATGGACGCTCCCACGCCCGCCGCCGTCGCTCAGGCTGCTTAGGGTCCTCCCTGCCCCGGGCATGCTCTGCCCGGGGCATCGGGCCTCACGCCGTTCCGCGTCCGCCGCGGCCTCGACAATCGCTCGGGGCCGCGTACAGTCCAGCCATGCGCGCCACCCTGCTTGCCCTCGCGCTCCTCGTTGCGGCCGCCGGTGCCGAGGCTGCGTCTGCCGGGCGTGCCCGCGCGTCCCCGATCCCATTCCTCCCGTCCGCCTCCGAGGCGATCGGCTTGGTCCGCCAGCACACCACCTACGGCTTCGTCACCGTGGCGCAGACGCTGGCCTACGCCGCGCGCGCGCGTCCCGACAGCTTCCGCATGGAGCGGATCCGGACCGAACAGCGGGCCGGCGAGCCGTTCACGCGCGTCCATCTGTGCTACTGGCTCCGCAACCCCGGTGCTCGCGTGCAGGCGACCTGCGGGATCGAATTTCTCGTCTCGGTGAACCCGTCGCATGTCGTGCTTGCGCAGCCCCTGGACGGTTTGAGCCGGGACCTGCAGGCTGGCCGCGAGCAGTTCGTGAGAGCGATCGACCACGAGCTCGCGCTGCAGCGTGCCCCCGCCGAGAAGGCGCTCTCCGACGCCTTCGCCCGTCTCGACCCCTACGATTGGCGGTAGCAGGGGACGCGCCTCCCGTCGCCTGGCTCGTCTCCGGCAATATGGGCCTGCGGTCGAGGCCCATTGTTCGGAACGGCGTCGGCGTGCCCCGCAACGATGGCTCCCCGACGCCGTTGGTTCTCCATGGCGAGTGTGGAGGCTGAGCGATGAAGCTGACCAAAGAAGCCGCGAAGGCGATGGCCAAGGCTTGGGCGGCGCCGAAGGTCGAGAAGCCGACGAAGGAACAGTCCGCCAAGAAGCAGGGCTAAACCACCCACGGCCCCGAGTGGCTCCACGATGGGCCGTCTTTCATCCGGACCAGGTGCCGCCTCGGGGTCGGATGCGCTCCCGCGGAGCGAATGCTCGTGGCGCGAGTTGTGCCTCGCAGGCTCCGGGAGGGTTGTATGCTGGGCAAGCTCACCTCATGGGCGCGGACCGCGGCCTCGCGTTTCCGCGCACGGCCTCGGCAGGGTACCGATCCGAAGGCGTTCTCTCCTGGGGCATTCGCGTTCCCGCCGATGCGGCCACTGCGCCCGCCGCCGGCACAGAATGACGATCTCATGCAGCCGGTCTACGAGGCGGTCGAACGGGAGCTGCGCTCGGCCGGGTTGCTTCGCTGAACCGCCATCCCGCCTGCGCCGGAAGCAATCCGGAACCCGCATCCCGCTGTCAGCGGCCGCCGCGCTGCCCGCCCGGTCCGGCAGCCGGCCTGCGGGTCGGGCCACGAGGGCAGCTCAGCCGCTCTGCAGGCTCTCGGCGAAATCCTCGGGCACCTCACCGAACTGCCCGAGGATGGCCACGCTCTCGAGTTCACCCGTCTCGTCGTCCGCCACGACCTTGAGCGCGGCCGTGCCCGGCACGCGCTTCGCCATGGCGCCGGCCTTCTTCAGCGCACCGCTCTCGGTCGGCGCTGTCTCCCGGTCGCCGGGCGAGAGCCGCTTCCGCTTCAGCACGAAGGTCTGCACCACGTACGTCGTCTTCATCCCCACCGTCATTCTCCTTGAGCGGCCTCGCGCCCCTGCCGGACCTCGCCGACGCTCGGCGCGGCGCAGTGCCGGTCCTCGCGTTCGCGCACGTCAACGATCGGGCCCGATCGGCAACATTCCGCAGCCATTCGTCCCTTCCCGCTCCGTCCGCAAGCGCGCACGGGCATGGGCCCGCCGATGGCGGGAACCGTCCGAAGCCTCGTTGAGTCGAACCAGCGCGGCCACTCAAGCATTGACGATGATCACCGGACGGACCCTGCTCAACGGGGTCGGAGGAGCCTGCCGTGAGTTTGATCTTCGCGCTGTTTCTGATCGGGGTTCCCATGGCCCTGGCCGTTTTTGAGCTCTCCCGATTGAAGGGTACGCACCCGCTCCACGTTGGCGCGAGCCAGCGCGAGACCGCACCCCCCTCCGCCACCGCACCCCCCTCCGCCGGCCCGGCCGCGGGCCGTCGTGACAACGCGGAGCCGAGCGGGGTTGGGCCGACGAGCGTCTAAGGCCTGTTATGGCTTGAGCCAGTCGAGTGCGGCGGCAATGCAGAGGACACCGGCGAAGCTGGTGGCGGTCTTCTCGTAGCGCGTGGCAACAGCGCGCCA